>NZ_JBSFGK010000039.1:0-39563 GCF_053596495.1 Kitasatospora sp. NPDC001683 | reverse complement strand
CCCATCACGCGCGGAGCCCCCGACGGCGCCCCGGCCATCACGCGCGGAGCCCCCGACGGCGCCCCGGCCATCACGCGCGGAGCCCCCGACGGCGCCCCGGCCATCACGCGCGGAGCCCCCGACGGCGCCTCGGCCGTCGCACGCGGAGCCCAGGGCTCGACCGGGAGCCCCCGCTCCCGGTCAGCCCACAGACTCACCGATGTCACCGATGTCACCGCTGCCGATCGCCCCGGCCGCGCCGACTGCCCGCACAGTCGCCGACCGGTCCCGGCCCCGGATTACGCGATCTTGAACGGCTGCTGGCACGCGCCGCAGACGATGGCCGCCTGCGCGAGCACCGACGGCACCACCCGGACGTTGCGGCCGCAGCCGCAGACCGCCTTGACCCGGACGCCGCCCCCGGAGGAGCCGTGCCGGGCGGCCGGGCCGCGGAAGGCGCGGTTCGTGCCGTCGCCGGCCACCGCCTCCTGGTGGGCGCCGAGGGCGCGGTCCAGGCGCTCGATGGTGTCGGCGTAGCGCTCCTGCGTCTCCTTGAGCATGGTCACCTGGGAGAAGCCGCTGCTGGCGTGCGGCTCGACCGGGTGCGCCAGGCCCAGCTCGGAGGCGAGCATCAGGAAGCGCCGGTTGTGGTAGCGGCCGGCGCGCGAGGTGTCCCGGATGTCCCGGGCCGCGGCCAGACCGTGGGCAGCCTCGTGGAGGAGCCGCTCGAAACCGAGCCGGGTGCCACAGGCCGAGGAGGACTCGCCGATCAGCGCCTCGGGCGAGGCGAGGTCCGGGAGGTCCTGGTGGTAGGCCTGGATGTCACTCCAGGCGGCGGCCAGTTCGGCCGCGAGGACGAGGGGCTGTGTCGTGCTCACGCTAGACCAACGATGCAGAGCGAGCCGATGTTCCGCATGTTCCCGTTCTCCGGGAATTCCCAGGGAACTCCCAGGAATGCACGACTGCGCGCGAATTGCGCGTTCCGGATCTGACGCAAGACCAACCCCCTGCCGGTTTCGGCCCGCCGTAACGTCGGCGGGCCTCGTGAATTCCGTCCGGGGAGCGGGCTGTCGCCCCCAGGACGTACGGCCCGTGGACCCGCCGAAGTTGACAGGGCCACGGGCCGTACACCGTACCGCTATTCCGTTAATACCGGCAGTTGACCGGCCAGTAGGGATGTCCGCTTCGCGGATCCTCCGACAGAGTTACCGGATTCTTACCCATCCGCATTCCGGGCAAATGTCGCCGGTAACGGTCATTACCTGCCGACGATCGACAAGGCGATCGACAAGGCGACCGGCATCAGTACGCGCGCGCGACGATCGCGATATTGCCGTCCTGGTCGTCCGCCTGCGGCACCGAGCCGTCGGCCGCGACGATGCAGCGCACCGTGACGCCCTGCTCGGCCAGCTTGGCCTCGCCCTCCGCGCCGAGGTCGGCCCAGGCGATCCGGCCCCAACCGGTCGCGGCGGCCTCGACGGCCTCGTCCAGGGTCTTGACATCGACGGTGCGGGCCTCGCGGCGCTCGCGGGACTGGCGCAGCAGCAGCGCCTGGTCCTCCTCCAGGACGCCCGGCAGCAGCGCGGCCAGGGCGTCGATGGAGACCGGCTCCTTGCCGCCCGGGATGCGGCGGGCCAGCATCGCGGTGCCGTTCTCCAGGTCGCGCGGGCCGACCTCGATGCGCAGCGGAACGCCCTTGAGCTCCCAGTCGACGGCGCGGCGGCCGAACGGGGTGTCGGTGCGGTCGTCGACCACGACGCGGATGCCGGCGGCCTCCAGCTGGGCGCCGATCTCGCGGACCTTGGCGATGACCGCGTCGTCGCCCTTGATGGCCAGCACCACGGCCTGGACCGCGGCCAGGCGCGGGGGCACCCGCAGACCGTTGTCGTCACCGTGGGACATGATCAGGCCGCCGACCATGCGGGTCGAGACGCCCCAGGAGGTCTGCCAGACGTGCTCGCGCTCGGCGCCCTGCAGCTGGTAGGTGGTGTTGAACGCCTTGGCGAAGTTCTGGCCCAGCTCGTGGCTGGTGCCCATCTGCAGGGCCTTGCCGTCGCCCATCATGCCCTCGAGGGTGAGGGTGTTGATGGCGCCGGCGAAGCGCTCCTTGGCGGTCTTGCGGCCGAGCACGACGTCGATGCCGAGCACGTTGGTCATGAAGTCGCCGTAGACCTGGGTGTGGATCATCGACGCGTAGTCGCGGGCGTCCTCGTAGGTGGCGTGGGCGGTGTGGCCCTCCTGCCAGAGGAACTCGGTGGTGCGCAGGAAGACGCGCGGGCGCAGCTCCCAACGGACCACGTTGGCCCACTGGTTGATCAGTAGGGGCAGGTCACGGTGGCTCTGCACCCACTTCGAGAAGTACTCGTTGATGATCGTCTCGGAGGTCGGCCGGACGACGACCGGCTCCTCGAGCTGCTTGCCGCCGCCGTGGGTGACCACCGCGAGCTCGGGGGCGAAGCCCTCGACGTGCTCGGCCTCCTTGGTCAGGTAGGACTGCGGGATGAACATCGGGAAGTAGGCGTTCTGCGCGCCCGCCTTCTTGATGCGCGCGTCCATCTCCTGCTGCATCCGCTCCCACAGGCCGTAGCCGTACGGTCGGATGACCATGGTGCCGCGCACCGGACCGTTGTCGGCCAGTTCGGCCTTGTTGATGAGGTCCTGGTACCAGCGCGGGAAGTCTTCCGCCTGAGGGGTGAGAACGGGTGCCTTAGCCATGAGCGGAATGGTACGGGGCGCGACCCCCTCACTTCGAATCGCCATCACACCCACGGGAGGAGCCGGACACCCGTGGGAGGAGCCGGACGCCCGCGGGACATGGAGGACGCCCGCGGGACGAGGAGGACGCCCGCAGCAGGGCACCGGCAGGAAGGGGCGGACACCCGCAGTCGCGGGACGCCACCCGCAGGGGGCGCACGACCGCGACACGGGCGCACCACCCTGCACCCCTCTGGACGCCGGGCCCGACCCGCTGTTCGCTGGAGTGGGGCGGGACTTTGGGGGAGCCGTAGCAGCACACCGAAGGACCGGATGGGAGGCCGCGATGGCTTCAGCTCGGACGACCGGCACGACCGCACGACCGGCGGACACGCGACCGACGGGCGCACGACCGCACCACCCGCTGCAGGGGGCCGTGGGGCCCGCGCGGGCGCGCGACTGGGCGGAGATCCAGGAGCGCATGCTGGTGCCGCTCTACGAGGCGGTGTACGACCGCCTGGAGGTCGGCCCGGCGAGCAGTGTGCTGGGCCTGGGCTGCCGCTCCGGACTGGCCCTGCTGCTCGCCGCCGGGCGGGGCGCCCAGGTCGCCGGGCAGGAGCCGCGGGAGGAGCTGCGCGAGCTGGCCCGGGGCCGTCGGCTGCGGGTGTGCGCGGGGGCCCGGCCGACCGCCGCCGTCCCCCGCTCGGCCCATTCGCTGGTGACGGTTTTCGACCAGCTGCCCGGCGCCGCCGAGCCCGGCCGGGTGGTCGCCGAGGCCGCCCGGCTGACCCTCCCGGGCGGACACGTGGTGCTCGCCGCCTGGGGTCCGCCGGAGCGCTGCGAGAGCGCGTCGGTGCTGGACGCGGCCCGCCGGATGGCGGGGCGGACCACGGCGCGCGATCCGTTCGAGCTGAGCGCACCGGGCGCGCTGGAGGACCTGCTCGCCCCGATCGGCCTGCGCCCGGCCGGCAGCGGCCGGGTGGGCTGCCCGTTCGCCTATCCGGACCTCGACAGCGCGGTGCGCGGTCTGTTGTCCACCGGGCTGTTCGAGGCGGCGGAGGAGTTCTCCGGCGCCCCGCTGGTCGCCAAGGAGCTGGAGGAGGCGCTGCAGCCGTACCTGCGCCCGGACGGCTCGGTCCGAATGGAGAACGTGTTCCGCTACCTGATCGCCGAGCGCCCGCGCTGAAGGCACGGAGCCGAAAACACGAACCTGGACACACGTAACCGAACACCAGTAACCGAACACCCGAAACCGGGGGCGCCCGCCACAACGGCGAGCGCCCCCGGATCCGTGGTTCACGCCTCCTGGTCGGACGTCCCCCGCGGCACCCCCGCCGCCCGGTAGGCCGCCTCCTCGTCCAGCGTCTCCGCCTCCAGCAGCGCCGCCGCCAGCGCGTCCAGCCGGTGCCGCTGCTCGGTCAGGATCCGCACCGCGTCCTCGTAGCACTCGGCGACGATCCGCCGGGCCTCCTCGTCCACCGCGTCCAGCGTGGTGGGCGCCGCCGAGAGCCCGTACGCACCGGCACCCTGCACGTCCGCGGGCACCGCGGTGAGCCGCCCGACCCGCTCGCTCATCCCCCAGCGCCCGGCCATTCCGCGGGCGATGTTGGTGACCTGTTCCAGGTCGCTCTCCGCACCGGTGGTGATCACCCCGTAGACCACCTGCTCGGCCGCCATCCCGCCCAGCGCGCCGATGATCCGGCCGCGCAGGTAGGGCTCGGTGTACGAGTAGCGGTCGTTCTCCGGGGTGGAGAGGGTGACGCCGAGGGCCCGGCCGCGCGGCACGATGGTGATCTTGCGGACCGGGTCCGCGCCCGGCTGGAGCATGCCCAGCAGCGCGTGCCCGCTCTCGTGGTACGCCGTCCGCTCGCGCTCCTCCTGCGGCATCACCAGTGGTCGCACGGCGCCGAGTTGGACCTTCTCCAGGGCGTCCGAGAGGTCCCGCTCGTTGACCGCGTCCTGCTCCCGCTTGACGGCCAGCAGGGCGGCCTCGTTGACCAGATTGGCGAGTTCGGCGCCGGTCATCCCGGGGGTGACCTTGGCCAGCTGGTGGAGGTCGGTGCCGCCGGCCAGCGGGACGGTCCGGGTGTGGATGCGCAGGATGGCCGCGCGGCCCTCCCGGTCGGGCGGGCTGACGGTGATCCGGCGGTCGAAGCGGCCGGGGCGCAGCAGCGCCGGGTCGAGCACGTCGGCCCGGTTGGTCGCGGCGATCACGATGACGCCCTCGGAGCCGGTGAAGCCGTCCATCTCGGTGAGGATCTGGTTGAGCGTCTGCTCGCGCTCGTCGTGCCCGCCCATGCCGCCGCCGGCGCCGCGCTGGCGGCCGATGGTGTCGATCTCGTCGATGAAGATGATCGCCGGGGCGACCTTGCGGGCCTCGGTGAAAAGTTCGCGGACCCGGCTGGCGCCGACGCCGACGATCATCTCGATGAACTCGGAGGCGGAGGCGGAGAAGAACGGCACGTCCGCCTCGCCGGCCACGGCACGGGCCAGCAGGGTCTTGCCCGTTCCGGGCGGGCCGCTCAGCAGCACCCCGCGCGGCATCTTGGCGCCGAGCCTGCGGTACCGCTCGGGGTTCTTCAAGTAGTCGACCACCTCGGTGAGTTCGGCCTCGACCTCGTCGATGCCGGCCACGTCGGCGAAGGTGGTGCGCTTGCCCTGCTCGGCGGTGACCGGCTTGGGCGGGGCCTTGCGGCCGAGCGGTCCGGCGCCGAGGCGGCCGGCCATCCGGCGGGCGAGCAGCACCCAGACGAAGACCAGCAGCAGCATCGGGGCGAGCGAGAGCAGCAGGTTGGTGAGGAAGCTGCGCTGCTGGACCGGCGAGGTGGCGGTGACCTCGACGCCCTGCTGCTGCAGGGTGGCCCACAGGTTGTCGCCCGCGAAGGAGGGGCGCTGGGTGTCGAACTCCGTGTAGTCGCCCTTGCCGCCGTCGGGTTTGGGCTGGGCGCTCTTGAGGGTGCCCTCGATCGCGTCGCCCTTGGCGTAGATCTTGGTGATGTTGCCCTTGTTCAGCTGGTTGTTGAACTCGGTGTAGGAGATCGTGGTGGCGCCCTGGTTGCCGAAGAACGACAGCAGCAGGTCGGAGATCAGGAAGACCACGAGTGCGGTGAGGACGAGGCCCGTCCAGCCGCCGGGCATCCGGCGGCGGGGTGGTGGCGGGGGCGGGGCGCCCTCGGACCGCCAGGGCTGGTCGGGGGTCTGGCGCGGCGGCACGGGTTCGGTCACCCACCGGACGATACGGACAGGCGCTCGGACGGGCCACCCGCAACGCCGCGCCCGACCGGCCGGCCGCTTCCCCGCCGAGGCCCCCGACCAGCGGATATGCCGTGGCGGCGGTGCTCAGGCGGCGGAGCCCGGCCACTCCTCCGCGGTCAGCGCGAACCGCTCGTGGTCGCGCCAGTCCCCCTGCAGGAACAGCATCCGCGGGGTGAAACCCTCGTGCCGGAAGCCCAGCCGCTTGGCCATCGCGATCGAGCGCTCGTTCTCCGGCTGCACGTTGATCTCCAGCCGGTGCAGGCCCAGCCCGTCGGCCGACTGCGGGGCGAAGCAGCGGTCCAGGACCAGCCGCAGGCCCTCGGACATCCGCCCGGTGCCGGCGAACGGCAGGTACGAGTCGTAGCCCAGTGTGGCGTTGCAGAACCGGCCCATCACGATGTTGGCGACGTTCACCTTCCCGACCAGCCCGCCGGTCTCCCGGTCGAAGATCAGGAAGGTGCGCAGGCCCGACCCCTGGCGGTCCAGCAGTTCCGGCAGCCCGTCGGGCTCGACCGGGTTCCACCGCCCGATGTGCTCGGCGGACCGGCGGACCGCCGCCGCGTACAGAACCTCGTCCTCGGCCCTCGGGGCCCTGATCATCACTCGCATGCCGACATCATCGGACACGGAGGCGTTCCCGGACACGGCACCCACCTCGGACACGATCGGCCCGCCGCCCGGAGATCACCGGACGGCGGGCCGATCAGGACCAATCAGGGCCTGTCAGAGCCTGACAGGACCGAGCGAAGTCGATCAAGAACACTCGGACCGAGGACCGCAGACCGCAGCGGACTACAGCAGGTCCTTGAACTCCTTGGGCAGCTCGAAGTCGGCCGGGCCCTTGCCCGCGCCGAGGCCGAACGCGCCGCCGTCGCCCGAGCCCTGACCGGCGCCCGCGCCGAGCGCGCGGCGCTCTGCGGCCGCGGCCTCCTCCTGCGCGCGCTTCAGCGGGTTGCCGCTCTTGCGCTTGCCCTTGGCCTGCGGGGCCTTCTTGGCGGACTTCTTCGCGCCGCCGCCCATGCCCGGGATCCCCGGCATGCCGGGCATGCCCTTGCCGGAGGCCATCGCGGACATCATCTTGCGGGCGTCGAAGAACCGCTCGACCAGGTTCTTGACCTCGCCGACCTGGACGCCCGAACCCTTGGCGATGCGGGCCCGGCGGGAGCCGTTGATCAGCTCCGGCTCGGCACGCTCGGCCGGGGTCATCGACTTGATGATCGCGCCGACCCGGTTGACGTCCTTGTCGTCGATGTTGTTGATCTGCTCGCGGATCTGGCCCATGCCGGGCAGCATGCCGAGCAGCTTGGAGATCGAGCCCATCTTCTGGACCTGCTCCAGCTGCGACAGGAAGTCGTCCAGGGTGAACGCCTTCGGGCCGCCGCGCAGCTTGGCGGCGATCTTCTCGGCCTCGGCCTGCGAGAAGGTCTGCTCGGCCTTCTCGATCAGCGAGAGGACGTCACCCATGCCCAGGATGCGCGAGGCCATCCGGTCCGGGTGGAAGGCGTCGAAGTCGTCGACCTTCTCGCCGTTGGAGGCGAACATGATCTGCCGGCCGGTGACGTGCGCGACCGACAGGGCGGCACCACCGCGGGCGTCGCCGTCGAGCTTGGAGAGCACCACACCGGTGAAGTCGACGCCGTCGAGGAAGGCCTGCGCGGTGGTGACCGCGTCCTGACCGATCATCGCGTCGACGACGAACAGGACCTCGTCCGGGTTCACCGCGGCGCGGATGTCGGCGGCCTGCTGCATCAGCTCGGCGTCGATGCCGAGGCGGCCGGCGGTGTCGACGATGACGACGTCGTACTGCTTCTGCTTGGCGTACTCGATCGAGTCCTTGGCGACCTGCACCGGGTCACCGACGCCGTTGCCCGGCTGCGGGCCGTAGAAGGCCACGCCGGCCCGCTCCGCCATCACCTGCAGCTGGTTGACGGCGTTCGGGCGCTGGAGGTCGCAGGCGACCAGCAGCGGGGTGTGCTTCTGCTTCTGCAGCCAGTGGCCGAGCTTGCCGGCGAGGGTGGTCTTACCGGCACCCTGCAGACCGGCGAGCATGATGACCGTCGGGCCGTTCTTGGCGAACCGCACCCGGCGGGTCTCGCCACCGAGGATCGCGATGAGCTCCTCGTTGACGATCTTGATGATCTGCTGCGCCGGGTTCAGCGCTCCGGAGACCTCGGCGCCGAGCGCCCGCTCCTTGACCTGCTTGATGAAGGCCCGGACGACCGGCAGCGCGACGTCCGCCTCCAGCAGCGCGATGCGGATCTCGCGGGCGGTGGCGTCGATGTCCGCCTCGCTCAGGCGGCCCTTGCCCCGGAGGTTCTTGAACGTCGCTGCGAGGCGATCGGAAAGGGTGTCGAACACGTCGGCGCGGGTCCTCTGCGGCATCGGTATCGGTACGGTCGTCGTCCCCCAGGGTATCCGGCCACCCCGGGTACGGTCTCCACCCCCGTACGGAAGGCCCCCGGACCGGCCCGGCACCAACCCCGGACCGACCCCGAACCGGCCCGGCACCGGCCCCGGACCGGCCCCGCACCCCCGCCCCTCAGCCCAGCGCCGCCCGGACCGCCGCCGCCACCTCCCCGGCCCGCCCGGCGGTGAGCGGACGGCCCGCCGGATCGGTCAGGTAGAAGGAGTCGACGGCCTCCGCCCCCAGCGTGGAGACGTGCGCGGTGCGCACCCGGACGCCCGCCCCGTCCAGCGCCCGGCCGATCCGGTGCAGCAGCCCGGGGGCGTCGTGCGCGCGGACCTCCAGCACGGTCGCGGTCGCCGAGGCCACCGCGGGCGCCACCGCGACCAACGGCGGCGGGGTGGGGATGCCCTTGCGGCGCGGGGCGGCGGCGTCCCGCTCGGCGAGGCGGCGGGAGACGTCCAGCGAGCCGTCCAGCGCCCGGCGCAGGTCGGCCCGCAGCCGGGCCGCCTCCGGCAGCTCGCCGAACTCGGCGGCCACCCGCCAGGACAGCAGCAGCACCGGGCCCGCCCCGATCGGGTCCAGCTCGCGCAGGCCGGCCGAGCGGACGGTCAGCCGGTGCAGCGCCAGCACCCCGGCGACCGTGCCGAGCAGCCCGGGCCGGTCCGGGACGGCCAGGGTCAGCTCGACGCCCATCGGCTCGACGCCCGGGTCCGCCCCCTCGGCCTGGGCCAGCAGCGACAGCGCGGGAGCACCGGTGCGCGCGGCCTCGACCGCGAGCCGCTCCTGCTCGGCGCTCGGCGCGGCTTCCACCGGCGCGCCCCCTCCTCCGGCCAGCTGCGCGGCGGCCCGTGCCACCAGGCCCTCCACCAGCGAGGCCCGCCAGCTGCTCCACGCCGCCGGGCCGGTGGCCAGCGCGTCCGCCTCGGTGAGCGCGTGCAGCAGCTCCAGCTCCGGCAGGGTGCCGACCGCCTTGGTGATCGTCTCGACGGTGGCCGGGTCGTCCGGGTCGCGCCGGGTCGCGGTGTCGACCAGGGTCAGGTGGTGGCGGACCAGCACCGCCAGGGTCTCGGCGTCCTCGGCCGGGAAGCCCATCCGCGCGGCCAGGTCGCGGACGATCACCTCACCGGCCTCGCTGTGGTCGCCGGGCCAGCCCTTGCCGATGTCGTGCAGCAGCGCGGCGACCAGCAGGAGGTCCGGCCGGGCCACCCGGCGGGTCATCGCGGCGGCCCGGACGGCCGTCTCCACCAGGTGCCGGTCCACCGTCCAGCGGTGCACCGCGTTGCGCTGCGGACGGCAGCGCACCCGCTCCCAGTCCGGCAGCAGCCTGGTGACCAGGCCCTCCGCCTCCAGCGCCTCCCAGACCGGGACGGCCGCCTCGCCCGCCCCCAGCAGGGTGACCAGTTGCTCGCGCGCCTCGTCCGGCCAGGGCACCGGCAGTGGCCGGCACTCGGCGGCGAGCCGGCGCACCGTCGCGTACGAGACGGTCAGCCCGTTCTGCGCGGCGGCGGCCGCGGCGCGCAGCGGCAGCACCGGGTCGGCGGCCGGGCGGGCGGCCTGGGCGAGCACCGCCTCGCCGTCCTGCTCGACCACGCCCTCGGCGAGCGGGCGGCGCGCCACCGCGCCCCGGGCGACCGCGCCGGTGCCGCGCCCGGCGCCGGTGAACCGGAAGACCGGCCGGCCCGTGCGGCGGCCCCGGCCGGACCGGGCGGCGAGCACCCGGTCCACCGCCCGCCAGGTGACGTCGCTCGCGTAGGCGATGGTCCGGGCGGCCTCGTAGACCTGGCGCAGCAGGGTGTCGGCGTCCAGCACGCCGAGCCGCTCGGCGACCTGGTCCTGGTCCTGGAGGCTGAGCCGCTCGGTGGCCCGGCCGGTGGCCAGGTGCAGCGCGTCGCGGACGTCGGCGAGCCGCAGCGCGGCGGCGTCCAGGCCGTCCCGGGGCGCGTCGGCGAGCCAGGTGGCGGCGACGGCGTCGAGCGCGACCAGGTCGCGCAGGCCGCCGCGGGCCTCCTTCAGGTCGGGCTCCAGCAGGAAGGACAGCTCACCGTGCCGGTCGGCCCGCTCCCGGCCCAGCTCGCGGAGCTCGGGCAGGCGCGCAGAAGCGCTCGCGCGCCAGTCGGTGAGCACCGCGGAGCGCAGCGCGGCGGTGAGCGCCGCGTCCCCGGCGAGGTGGCGGACGTCCAGCAGGCCGAGCTGGGCCTTGAGGTCGGCGGCGGCCACCGCCCGGGCCTCGGCGGGGGTGCGCACCGAGTGGTCGAGCTTGGCGCCCGCGTCCCAGACCGGGTACCAGATCCGCTCGGGCAGTTCGGGGGCGATCGGGCCGTCGTGCAGCAGCAGCACGTCCAGGTCGCTGCGCGGGGACAGCTCGCCCCGGCCGTAGCCTCCGACGGCGACCAGCGCGACGCCGGACGGCGGGGCTCCGGCGGCGGCGAGCAGCCCGGCCAGCCAGTCGTCGGTGAGCCGGGCGAGCGCGGCGCGGCGAGGGCGGCCGGCCAGCCCGGGCCGGTCGAGCAGCGCGGCCCGGGCCCCGGCGTAGGACGAGGGGTCGGAGGAGGGGATGGTCTCGGTGGTCATGCGCGGGGTCCCGTCCGTCGTGCGGGTTGATCCTGGACGCCCGTACGGCCGTGGCCAGGGCAGGCTCTGAGGGCCCGGGCGCCGGTACGCCGACCGGCGGACCCGCCCCCCGTGAGGGGCGGGCCCGCCGGATCGCTCAGTGCCTCACAGGGCGTCGGGTCCGCGTTCGCCGGTGCGGACCCGGACGGCGGTGTCGACCGGGATGCTCCACACCTTGCCGTCGCCGATCTTCCCGGTCCGGGCGGCCTTCACCAGGACGTCGATCAGGTCGTCGGCGTCCTCGTCCTCGACCAGGACCTCGATTCTGATCTTCGGTACCAGGTCCACGGTGTACTCGGCGCCCCGGTAGACCTCGGTGTGGCCGCGCTGGCGGCCGTAGCCGCTGGCCTCGGTGACGGTCAGGCCGTGGACCCCGAAGGCCTGCAGGGCGGCCTTCACCTCGTCCAGGCGGTACGGCTTGATCACGGCGGTGATGAGCTTCATCGGGCGTCGACCTCGGTCTTCTCGACGGACTGGGCAGTCTTCTCAGCAGTATCAGCAGTCTTCCCGGCAGGCTTCCCGCTCCCCGCCGCAGAGCCAGCCGCAGAGCCGGTCGCCGAGCCGAGGCCCAGGGACGGGAGCGCCCGGGCCAGGCCCGCGCCGACGGCACTGAAGTCGTAGGCGGACTCGGCGTGCTCGGCCTGGTCGATGCCGGCCACCTCGACCTCCTCGGCGACCCGGAAGCCGACCAGCTTGTCGACCGCCTTGGCCAGCAGCCAGGACAGCACGAAGGAGTACGCCGCGACCACCGCCACGCCCATCGCCTGCTTGCCGAGCTGCCCCAGCCCGCCGCCGTAGAACAGGCCCTTGGCGGTCTGGCCGACCCCGCCGGTGGCGAAGAGGCCGATCAGCAGCGAGCCGATCGCCCCGCCCACCGCGTGCACGCCGACCACGTCGAGCGAGTCGTCGAAGCCCCAGCGGTACTTGAGCGAGACGGCGGCGGCGCAGACCGCGCCCGCGATCAGGCCGATCGCCACCGCGCCGAGCGGGCTGACCGAGCCGCAGGCCGGGGTGATCGCGACCAGACCGGCCACCGCGCCGGAGGCGGCGCCCAGCGTGGTGAACGCGCCGTGCTTGAGCTTCTCGAAGACCAGCCAGCCGACCAGCGCCGCGCCGGTGGCGACCTGGGTGTTCACCACCGCCATCGCGGCCACGCCGTTGGCGGCCAGCGCCGAGCCCGCGTTGAAGCCGAACCAGCCGAACCAGAGCAGCCCGGAGCCGAGCATCACCAGCGGCAGGCTGTGCGGGCGCATCGGGTCCTTCTTGAAGCCGATCCGCTTGCCCAGCACCAGGCAGAGCGCGAGGCCCGCGACACCGGCGTTGATGTGCACGGCCGTCCCGCCGGCGAAGTCGATCACACCGTTTCTGTCACCCAGCCAGCCGCCCTGGCCGTTGTCGACGAAGAACACCCAGTGCGCGACCGGGAAGTAGACGACCGTCACCCAGAGCGCGATGAACAGGCCCCAGGCGGAGAACTTGGCCCGGTCCGCGATGGCGCCGCTGATCAGCGCCGGGGTGATGATCGCGAACATCAGCTGGAAGACGGCGAACGCCGTCACCGGGATCGACCCGGTCAGCTCGTTCAGCCCGATGCCGCGCATCCCGAGGAAGTCCAGGTTGCCGATGAGTCCGGCGAAGGCGTCGGGCCCGAAGCTGAGCGAGTAGCCGTAGAGGACCCAGAGCACGCTGACGATGCCGAGCGAGAGGAAGCTCATCGCCAGCATGTTCAGTGTGCTCTTGGCCCTGACCATGCCCCCGTAGAAGAAGGCCAGGCCCGGGGTCATCACCATGACCAGGGCCGCACTGATGAGCACGAAGGCGGTGTCGCCCGCGCTGAAGCCGTCCGGCATCGGCGTCTCCTCTGCGTGAAGGCCGCTCCACCCCCGGGTACCTGTCCCGTGCCACCCGGGGTGTCGGCGATGAACAGGAGAGTGCCGAAGCCTGGTTTCGGCCAGTGCGGCCGGTTGTTTCGCGGCGGTGACGCGTGCGACGCGCGGGTTACGGGCGCGTGAACCGCGGCCCGGCCGCTGGGCCGGATGGGCTACCGTGCCGCCGCACGGCACGGCCGCGGCTCGAAGGGCCACCGAAAGGACTTCCGGAAAGGCCACCGACCGTGACGGCGGCGGCCGTCACGGTCGGTGGAGTCCTGGCAGCCGGGTCGCTCAGACCACCGAGACGAACTCGGGGATGTCCTGGACCACCCGCTCCTTGAGCCGGCTCACCGCGTCCACGCCCTGGAACCGGGCGGACGCCGCCTCCGTGGTCTTGCGGACCCGGGAGTTCAGCCGCTCCGACCGCACCTTGGTCGCGATGTCCACCGCCTGCTCGGCGTACCGGACGGCCTCCTCGGCCTCCTTCTGCAGCAGGTGCACGCTGGCCATGCCGATCAGGTTGAAGGCGTACGAGCGCACGTGGTCCTCGTCCTGGCGGAACAGGTCGACCGCCCGCTCCATCACCGGCGCCGACAGCGAGGCGTACAGCTGGGCGTTGTCCGAGTGGTACGCGAGGTCGCGGTAGGAGTGGGCGTTCTCGGCGTTCAGCTCGGCCGGCGAGAAGAACTTCAGCCAGTCCGGGTCCCCGTCGCCCTCGCGGATGTCGGTGAAGGTGTCCTCGGCCAGCCGGATCGCCCGGGCGCACCGGTTGACCTCGCCGATGGTGGCGTAGGCGCGCGCCTCCATCGCGTACAGCAGGGACTGCTGGCGCGGGGTGGCGGTGTCCCGGCTGCCGTACTGGGCCAGGTGGATCAGTTCCAGGGCGTCCTCGCCCCGGTTGAGGTGGATCATCTGGCGGCTCATGTCGGTGAGGATCAGCGCGCCGAACGGGCGGTCGCCGGCCTCCTTGGCCGCGTGCAGGGCCAGCACGTAGTACTTCTGGGCGCTCGGGTGCATCCCGACGTCGTAGGACATCCAGCCGGCCAGGTGGGCGAGTTCGGCGGTGAGCCGGAACAGCCGCTTGGTGGTGTCCTCGTTGTACGTCTCGTGGAGCAGGTCGGTGACCTCGTGGAGCTGGCCGACCACGGCCTTGCGGCGCAGCCCGCCGCCGTTCTGGGCGTCCCACTGGCGGAACATGACCGTGGTCTGCTCCAGCAGTTCCAGCTCGGGCTCGGAGAGCCGGCCGGTGAACGCCTCGCCGCCGTTGGCGGCGGTGAGGATCGGGGTGGGGACGCCGGTCGGGCCGGGGGCGAGCCAGCGCTGCATCGGCTCGATCAGCGCGGCGCCGGCGGTCAGCGCGAGCGAGGTGCCGAGGAAGCCCCGGCGGTTGAGCATCAGGTCGCTGCGGGAGTAGTCGCTGATCAGCTGGACGGTCTGCGGGCCGCTCCAGGGCAGGTCCACGCCGCCGCCGACGGTGGAGACCGGGATCGCGGCACGCAGGCCGAGGTCCTCGATCGAGACCACGGAGCCGAAGCGCTCCGAGAACAGCTCCGACATGATCTTGGGGATCGGCTCCCGGGGCTGCTCGCCGTCCAGCCAGCGGCGCACCCGGGAGGTGTCGGTGGACACGTGGTGGGCGCCGATCTGCCGGGCCCGACGGTTGACCTGGCGGGCCAACTCGCCCTTGGACCAGCCACTGCGGGCGAACCACGTGGTCAGCTTCTCGTTG
Organism: Kitasatospora sp. NPDC001683; assembly: GCF_053596495.1. Taxonomy (NCBI): domain Bacteria; kingdom Bacillati; phylum Actinomycetota; class Actinomycetes; order Kitasatosporales; family Streptomycetaceae; genus Kitasatospora; species Kitasatospora sp. NPDC001683. Next base: position 25,018 of record NZ_JBSFGK010000039.1, on the reverse strand, counting down.
GGTTGCTTCTCTGCCATGGGAACGTCCCCATCCCGCCCGGCCCCTGCGGGGCCCCCGATCGTGACCGCCCGACGGTTGCGGGCTCTTGCCAGACGTGCCGTGCCCGAGGTGTCGCGTTCCGCCTCGTCGCACTGGTGTGCCATCGTCCGTGGACGGTGTGTCAGATCCCCAACTCCCGTTCCCCGACGGCTCGGAGCTGGTACCCCGACGACGTCCGTGTGCTGAACGTAGTGCCCCGCGAGGTACCCGTGGGAGCGGCCCTGGCGAAACGCCACCTTTCGCCACCCCCAGGAGTGAACCGAAGCCTGGGGGCACACGCTTCACTAGGTAGTCGCGACGGTCCGGCATATGCGGGCCGCCAAGTCCCCCGGCCAGCCCCGGAAGACCCCGCAATCGACCGCAGTCACAAGCGATTTCGCCGTCCACTCGGGACGGCGACCGCCTCGCGCACACGACGATCCGGCATCGGCGCCGCCCCCACAAGGCGGCGCCCGAGGCGCACCATCGCAACAGGCGCACGCCAAGCGCTGCGCGCCGCCACCGCACAACGCACCACGCAACGGACAATCAACACACAGTCACCATCCCGTAACCATCGGCAACGAGAACCTGTTGGGGGAGGCATGGACAACCTGTTCGGCGAACTTCGACTGGGGCACCTGCGGCTGGCACCGCTGGGCGCACGCCGCCGCACCAAGGTCACCGCGTCCCAGGCCGCCGCGGAGTACACCGGCCGCTGGGGGTGGGCGGTGGCCACCGGCGAGACGGCCGGCGGCACCGCGGGCTCGGTGCTGTTCCCCACCGGCCGCGCCTTCGACGTACTGGACGTCCCCGAGCAGGCCGGCCTGCAGGCGCTGGTCCGGCTGGAGCGGATGGGCACCCAGATCGGCCCGGTGCTCGCGCCTCCCACCGGCCGGATGCAGTTCCTGGTCGCCGCCGGCACCGCCCGCCGCCTGCCCGACCTGCTGTACCGGATGGGCTGGGACGACGCCGCGCTCGACCTCGCCTGCCACGGCGAGGGCAGCTGCGTTGCCGCCCCGCCCACCGTCCTCGGCGAGCTCGGCCCGGTCCGCTGGCTGCGCCGCCCCACCCGCGACAACGCCGGCTGCCCCCCCGAGGCCCGGCTGCTGCTCGGCACCCTCGCCTACGCCTGCCACCGCAGCCGCGAGCGCACCGCCGAGCCGGCCTGGATGGCCTCGTAGGGATCCGGGCACAGGAATCCGGGCAGACGAAAGGGCCCGCCCCCGGAGGAGCGGACCCTCATCGACGGGAAGCTCCCGGTCAGTCCCCGATCAGCGCGTCCACGAACGCACCCGGCTCGAACGGCGCCAGGTCGTCCGCGCCCTCGCCCAGACCGATCAGCTTGACCGGCACGCCCAGCTCGCGCTGCACCGCCACCACGATGCCGCCCTTGGCGGTGCCGTCCAGCTTGGTCAGCACGATGCCGGTGATGTCCACCACCTCGGCGAACACCCGGGCCTGGATCAGGCCGTTCTGGCCGGTGGTGGCGTCCAGCACCAGCAGCACCTCGTCCACCGGGCCGTGCTTCTCGACGACCCGCTTGACCTTGCCCAGCTCGTCCATCAGGCCGGTCTTGGTGTGCAGCCGGCCGGCGGTGTCGATCAGCACGGTGTCCGCGCCCTCGGCGATGCCCTCCTTGACCGCGTCGAAGGCGATCGAGGCCGGGTCGCCGCCCTCCGGGCCGCGCACGGTGCGCGCACCGACCCGCTCGCCCCAGGTCTGCAGCTGGTCCGCGGCGGCGGCCCGGAAGGTGTCGGCCGCGCCGAGCACCACCTTGCGGCCGTCGGCGACCAGCACCCGGGCCAGCTTGCCGGTGGTGGTGGTCTTGCCGACGCCGTTGACGCCGACGACCAGGACCACGGCCGGGCCCTCCTCGTGCTTGGTGGAGCGGACGGTGCGGTCGGCGTCCTTGCCGACCAGCTCGACCAGCTCCTCGCGCAGCAGGCCGCGCAGTTCGTCGGGGGTGCGGGTGCCGAGCACCTTCACCCGGGTGCGCAGCCGCTCGACCAGCTCCTGGGTCGGGGCGACGCCGACGTCCGCGGTGAGCAGGGTCTCCTCGATCTCCTCCCAGGTGTCCTCGTCCAGGTGCTCGCGGGAGAGCAGCGAGAGCAGGCCCTTGCCGAGCGAGTTCTGCGAGCGGGAGAGTCGGGAGCGCAGCCGGACCAGCCGGCCGGCGGTGGGCTCGGGGACCTCGATGGCGGGCGCCACCTCGGCCTCGGCCGGGGCCTCGACCTCGACGACCTCGGGGGCCTCGGGAAGCGGCACCTCCTCGACGGTGCGGCGCGGCTCCTCGGTCGGCGGCGCGGCCTCCTCGCCGACCTGGGGCTCCTGCGGGGTGGTCTTCGGCGCCGTGATGACCGGCGCCTGCGACTTCGGGGGCAGCTGCTGGCGTCGTCTGCCGGAAACGACGAGGCCCGCGATCGCGCCGATGGCGATCACGGCGATGACTACGGCAAGGATCACGTATTCCATAACGCCAACCAGTATCCGTGACCGGAGCCCGGATGGACCGCAGCCGGAGCTAGACCGTCACCGTACGGACGCCCGACCGCCGCCGTTCGCGGTGCTCTCCCCCAGCCTGGCGACCGGGAGGTGCCCCCTCCCGCAGGCGCTGGCTGATCACCTGGGAGATCCCGTCGCCCTTCATGGTCACGCCGTACAGCGCGTCGGCGGACTCCATGGTCAGCTTCTGGTGGGTGATCACGATCAGCTGGGAGCTCTCCCGCAGCTCCTCCATGATCCCGACCAGCCGGCGCAGGTTGGTCTCGTCGAGGGCCGCCTCCACCTCGTCCATCACGTAGAACGGGCTGGGCCGGGCCTTGAAGATCGCCACCAGCAGCGCCACCGCGGTGAGCGAGCGCTCGCCGCCGGACAGCAGCGACAGCCGCTTGACCTTCTTGCCCGGCGGACGGGCCTCCACCTCGACCCCGGTGGTGAGCATGTCGTCCGGGTCGGTCAGCACCAGCCGTCCCTCGCCGCCCGGGAAGAGCCGGGCGAAGACACCCTCGAACTGGGCGGCGGTGTCGTGGTACGCCGAGGTGAACAGCTGCTCGACCCGCTGGTCGACGTCCCGGACGATGTCCAGCAGGTCGCGCCGGCTGCGCTTGAGGTCGTCCAGCTGCTCCCCGAGGAAGCGGTGGCGCTCCTCCAGCGCGGTGAACTCCTCCAGCGCCAGCGGATTGACCTTGCCCAGCTGCTGGTACGCCTTCTCGGCGGCCCTCAGCCGCTTCTCCTGCTCGGCCCGGACGTACGGGTACGGCTCGCCCGGCTCCTGCCCCTCCTCGGGCGTTGACGGCGGGACGGGCTGCTCCGGCCCGTACGAGGCCAGCAGCTCGCCCCCGTCGATGCCGAACTCCTCCAGCGCGCGGGACTCCAGCTGCTCGATCCGCAGCCGCTTCTCCGCCCGCAGCACCTCGTCCCGGTGCCCGGCGTCGACCAGCTTGTCCAGCTCCTCCTTGAGGCCGCGCCCGTGCTCGCGGTGCTCCCGGAGCTCGGCTTCCCGCTCGGCGAGCGCCTGTTCGGCGGCCGCGCGCCCGGCGTCCGCGCGGGCCAGCGACACCTCCAGGCAGGCCAGCAGCTGCCGGGCGCCCGCCGCGACGGCGTTCGCCACCCGGGCGTCGTGCTCGGCGCGCCGGCGACGCTCGGCGGCCCGGGCGCGCGCCTCGCGCTCGGCGCGGGCGGCCCGGTCCAGCTGGTCGGCCCGGCCGGCCAGGGCGCGGACCCGCTCCTCGTGGGTGCGCACCGCGAGCCTGGCCTCCAGTTCGGCCTGCCGGGCGGCGGAGGCCGCCTCGGCGAGGCGCTGCTGCTCGGCCCGGTCCGGCTCGTCCTCCCCCGCGTCCGCCGACTCCTCGGCGGCGGCCAGCCGTTCGGCCAGTTCCTCGGCGGCGGCGAGCAGCTCGGCCAGGCCGTGCTCGGCCCGGGCCGCGGCGGCCGACAGCCGCTCGGCCTCCCCGGCGGCGGCGCGGGCCTGCCCACCCAGCCGGCCGAGCGCCCCCGCGACCTGGGCCCGTTCCTTCTCGGCCCGCCGCCGCAGCTCGCCGAGTCGCTCCAGCTCGGCCGCCGACTCCCGGCGCAGTTCGGTGAGTTGAGCCAGCCGCTCGGCCGACTCGGCGCAGCGGAGGTCGAGTTCGTCGATCGCCCGGGCCGCCTGCTCCACCGCCGCCTGGGTCTCCAGCAGGCTGGGCGCGCCACCGGAGCCGCCCTGGGCGAAGCCGGCGCCCAGCCGGTCGCCCGCCATGGTGACGGCGGACAGCTCGGGGCGTTCGGCGACCAGCCGCAGCGCATCGTCCAGGTCGGCGACCACCACCACCCCGGCCAGCCGGTTCCGCGCGGCGGCGAGCAACTCGCCCGGGCCGTCGAGCAGTTCGGCGGCCCACCGGGCACCGTCGGGCAACTCGCCGTCGCCCCGGGGAACTTCCGGCGCCCCGGCGACCAACAGCGCGGCCCGTCCGGCGTCCTGGGCGCGCAGCAGCCGCAGCGCCGCGGCGGCGGCGGACGGCGAGTCGACGGCCACCGCGTCGGCGGCCGCCCCGAGCGCGGCGGCGACCGGCAGCTCGTAGCCGGGCGCGGTCCGCAGCAGCGCGGCGGCCGGGCCGAGCAGCCCGGTCAGCCGCTCCCCCGCGTCCAGCAGCGCGCCGGTGCCGTCCTTGCGGCGCAGCCCGAGCGAGAGCGCCTCGTGCCGCGCGGTGAGCCCGGCCCGTTCGCGCTCGGCGGCCCCGGCCGCGTCCCGGGCGGCGGCCAGTTCGCGTTCGACCTCGGCCAGCCGGTCCCGGGCCCGCCGGTGCTCGGTCTCGGCCTGCTCGTCGTCCCAGGCCAGGCCGTCCACCTGGTGCTGGAGCTCGTCCAGTTCGCCCTGCGCGGCCTCGGCGCGCAGCAGTGCCTCGTCCCTGGCCTCGGTGAGCCGGCCGATCTCCGCCTGGGCCGAACCGGCCCGGGAGCGGGCGGCGGCGGCCTGTCCCTGCAGCCGGGCCAGGCCCTCCCGGCGGTCCGCGATGGCCCGGGCGGCGTCCCGCAGCCGGCGTTCCTCGACGGCCAGTCCGCGCTCCAGCTCGCCCTTGCGTTCGACGGCCTCGGCCAGCGCGTACTGGGCCTCCTCCAGCGCCTCGGCGAGGGCGGCCTCCTCCTCGCGGACCCGTTCGGCCTCGCGTTCCAGCTCCTCCGGGTCCCGGCCGCGCCGCTCCTCGGTCGCGCCCCCGGCGACGGCGTGCCGGGCCCGGGCCTCGGCGAGTCCGATCGTGCCGCGGGTGCGCTCGGCGAGCGCGGAGAGCCGGTACCAGGTCTGCCGGGCGGTCTCCAGGCCCGGGCCGAGCTGCTGGACCTGTGCCTCCAGGACCCGTTCGCGCTGCACCGCGCGGGCGAGTTCCTGTTCGACGGTGGTCCGGCGCAGTCGCAGCGCGAGTTCGTCGGCGACCTCGGCCTCGACGGCCCGGCGGAGGGTGAGCAGGTCGTCGGCGAGCAGCCGCAGCCGGGCGTCGCGCAGGTCGGCCTGGATGCCGGCGGCGCGGCGGGCGATCCGGGCCTGTCGGCCGAGCGGTCCGAGCTGGCGGCGCAGTTCGGCCACCAGGTCCTGGACGCGGTTGAGGTTGGCCTGCATCGCGTCCAGCTTCCGCAGCGCCTTCTCCTTGCGCTTGCGGTGCTTGAGGACGCCGGCCGCCTCCTCGATGAAGGCGCGCCGGCCCATCGGGTCGGCGTGCAGGACGGAGTCGAGCTGGCCCTGCCCGACGATGACGTGCATCTCGCGGCCGATGCCGGAGTCGGAGAGCAGTTCCTGGATGTCCAGCAGGCGGCAGGTCTCGCCGTTGAGCGCGTACTCGCTGCCGCCGTTGCGGAACATGGTCCGGGTGATCGTCACCTCGGCGTAGTCGATCGGCAGGGCGCCGTCGCTGTTGTCGATGGTGAGGCTGACCTCGGCGCGGCCGAGCGGGGCGCGCCCGCTGGTCCCGGCGAAGATGACGTCCTCCATCTTGCCGCCGCGCAGCGACTTGGCCCCCTGCTCGCCCATCACCCAGGACAGCGCGTCCACCACGTTGGACTTGCCGGAGCCGTTCGGCCCGACCACGCAGGTGATGCCCGGCTCGAAGCGCAGGGTGGTGCTGGAGGCGAAGGACTTGAACCCGCGCAGCGTCAGACTCTTCAGGTGCACGCGGCCGGTCTCCTCAATCGCTCAGGACGGGAACCGACTGTATCCGGAGTCCGACACGACGAAGGGACGCCACATCAGGGCGTCCCTTGCAAAGCTGCGTCCCTTTCGGGGCGGCTCAGTGCACAGCGGCGTCGATCTGCGAGGACCGGGGCGGGACTCAGGTGAGTGCCGGCTCCCGCTGATCCAGATCGATGCTGTTGAGCAGCGAGTGCTCGCCAGCGACAGCGGTGAGAGCGTCGTTCTCAGCCTGCATCCGAAGGAGCTCGGCTTCAAGGTCCTGGACGCGCTGCTGAAGCCGTCGCATCTCGGAGAGCATTCGCGGGTCGGGGCCGCCGACGTACCCGAGAAGCGCCTTTGCCATGATGAATGGTCCTCCACGCTGAGTGACCGAACCGGAACGGTACAGGTCTAGGGGGAAGGGGGACGCACGCGCGGCGCGCACCGGAAGTGCTGGCTGGGCACTACGGCACAACCACCGTGAGCTGGGCTCACGAGGGCATGCGCCTGCCGGGAAACGCGATCGTGTGCGCGGGCTTCAAGCGTCTCACCAAAGACGGTACGGGTCAACACGATCACCGCACGCTACCGCGCCCCTGTCACCTGCCCGGCGGTGTCGTCACGCCTGGGGGTCTCGGGCCCGGGTCCACCACGTGCTCGTGGATCATCGTTCGATGCGGAGTCAACCACGAGTCTGCCCGAATGGCAACCGTATGACACCGACGGTTGCCGATCATTTCCGGAAGACCTCGGTGTGGGGCCGGAAAACCGGGGCTCAGCGGATCTCGAAGCCCTCGTAACCTGCCCCGACGGCGGTCCAGATCTCGGTCACACCGCTCACCGCGCCGGGCGTGTCGGGGCCGCGCAGCAGGGCCAGCAGCTGCTCGCAGTCCGCGGCCAGGCCCTCGGCCACCACCTGCACCCGGCCGTCGCCCAGGTTGCTGGCGTAGCCGGTCAGGCCGACCTCCAGCGCCCGCGCCCTGGTCCACCAGCGGAACCCGACCTCCTGGACCTTCCCCCGGACCCAGGCGGTCACCCGGACCGGTTCATCACTGTGGGCATCGCGACCGTGCATGCCCCGACCCTAACGGGCGGCGGGGTGGGTCACAGCTCCGCCTGGCGCTCGACCGTCCAGCACGGCAGCTGCACGCCGGGTCTTCCGGGCGCGGAACGGCCCCGCCGGAGCGCACCGGCGGGGCCGTGGGGTCAGGCTCGGATCAGCGGGTCACCAGTCCCCGCCGCCACCACCGAAGTCGCCGCCACCGCTCCAGTCGCTGCCGCCGAAGTCCGCGGCGTTGAAGTCGGCGCCGGTGTAGTCGCCGCCCTCGTACTGGTCCTGGTAGCCGCTGTGACCGCCGTAGCCACCGTGGCCGCCGTGGCCGCCGTCCATGTACGGCTCCGCCGCGTAGGACGGGGTGCTCATCATCGAGCCGAGCACGGTGCCGACGAGCAGGCCGGGCAGCAGGCCGCCGCCGAAGCCGCTGTAGTACCCGCCCGCGTACGGCGCGTAGGCCGGGCCGGCGTTCCAGTACGGCTGCGGGCCGTACTCGGTGTCGACGGTGCGCACCGCCGGGTCGAGGCCCGCCGCCACCCGGTCCGCGTCGGCCTGGCAGACCGGGACGCTGCGGGCGGAGCCGCCGGCCGGGGCCCAGTCGACGTCCTTGACGGACGGGCCGTGCCGCGGGTCCATGAAGCACGGGGGACGGCGCTCGGGCAGCGGTCGCTTCTCGCGCCGGGCCGCCAGGGTGGCCAGCTGGAACCGGCCGTCCTCGATCGTCTCGGTGACCTGCTTGACGTCCGCGGGCTTCTTGGCCTCGCCCATCAGCCGCTTGGCCTTCTCGTACGAGTCCAGGGCGCGGCTGTAGTCGGTGCGCTGGGCGTCGTCCGCGTCGGCCGCGCCCGGGTTGAAGTCGAGCCGCTCCAGCTCCACGCCGAAGGCGGTGATGTCCTCGTCCACCACGCGGCGCAGCTGCTCCAGCTCGGCCCGGGCCTGCTCCTCCTTGCGCTTCTTGGCGCGGCGGAACAGGAAGAAGACACCGGCGCCGGCCAGCACCACCAGCACGACCGGGATGATGACCCAGGCGATCGAGGTGCTGTGGTTGACCCCGGTGCCCTTGGTCTGCGGGGCGGCCTGGTCGACGAAGTCGTTCAGGGTGGCGTTGATGTCGCCCTTGTCGGCGCGGGTGACGGCGCCCCCGATCCGGTCCGCGACGCCGGCGGCCATCGCGCCGCGGTCGGAGCGGGCCATGAAGCCGCCGGTGCCCCGCCAGACGCCGTAGACGCCGTCGATGCCCACCAGGGTGCGCAGGTCCGTGAGGACGGTGTCCTTGTTGGCGGCGTCGGGGACGACCGCGATGAAGATCGGCTTGTCGGCCTTCTCGATCTTCTTGGTCAGGGCGTCCGCCTGGGCCTGGCTGAAGCGGTCCAGCATCTGCGGGGCGACGTAGACCTGCCCCTTCTTCAGGGTGGCCGCGGCATCGCTCAGGCCGCCGGCGGCCGATGCCGAGGGCGCCAGGAGGAGCATCAGCCCGAGCAGCGCCGCCACCAGGGCAAGTGGCCCGGCGCCCCGGGTACGTCGTGCAAGGGTTCTCATGGTCCCCGACGCTACCGTGACCGGCGGAAAAGCACGCCATACCCTTCGCATACTGGTTATGACAAGATTCCCCGCCATCCGCCGGGTCGGCTCCCCTTCGCGGGGATGAGATCTCCCTCAGTCGACCCTGAGACGGCTGGGGCGTGGGAACCACGAGAGGCGGCCGGACGTACGGCCCGGCGGGCTCCGGGCATTCGATGGGGCGTGCCGACCGTACCGCGCGAACGGGCACACTGGACCCCGGACCGCTGGTCCCATTGCCTTTTCTTGACCCAGCCCGTTCCTGACCCAACACCCGATCGGAGCGCTCGGTGATCATCGGCCTCGTCACGGCCGTGGCGGCATCCGCCTGCTACGGCACCGGCTCGGTCCTGCAGGCCGTCGGATCCCGACGCTCGGCCCGGGAGGAGGCGGCCAGGGGCGCCACCACCTCGACCACCGAGCACGGCGGGCCGAGCCTGTCCTCCACCGCCAAGGCCGCCGTCACCTGGGAGTTCGTCCTCGGCACGGTGCTCGACCTGGTCGGCTTCCTGCTCGGCGCCCTGGCCGCGCGGCTGCTGCCGCTGTTCCTGTCCCAGACCATCATCAGCGCCAACCTGGTGATCACCGCGGTGCTGAGCATCAAGCTGCTGGGCATCCGGCTCAAGCAGCTGGAGTGGGCCTCGATCGGGGTGCTCTGCTCGGCGCTGGTGCTGCTGGCCGTCGCGGCCGGCCCGGAGGGCGGTCACCACGCGGCGATGGCGTTCCACTGGTGGGTGCTGATCATCACCACCGTGCTGCTGGTCGGCGGCAGCCTCCTGGTGCGCCGGATGGGCGCCAAGGGCGCGATCGTGGCCGGTCTGCTCTCCGGCCTCGGCTTCGGCGGCCTGGGCGTCGGCGTCCGCATCCTGAACGGCCTCGACCCGTTCCAGCTCGGCACGCTGCTCTCCGACCCGGCGCTGTACGCGATCGTGATCGGCGGCCTCGGCGGCATGTACATCCACACCGTGGCGCTGCAGATCGGCTCGGTCAACGGTGCCACCGCCGCGCTGGTGGTCGGCGAGACGGTGCTGCCCGGCGCGGTCGGCGTGCTGTGGCTCGGCGACTCCTCCAAGGCCGGCCTGGCCTGGCTCGGCGTGCTCGGTTTCCTGCTCGCGGTGGTCTCGGCGGTCGGCGTCGCCTACTTCGGTCAGGGCGACCACGGCGCCCTCGGCGAGGCGTCCGCCGACCAGCCCGAGCTCGCCCGCAAATAAGGGCCTCAGCCCCCGCTGCGGGCCCGCGGGACGCGCTGGCAGCGGGGGCAGAAGTAGCTGGAGCGGTTCATCCAGGCGGCCCGTCGGATCGCCGTCCCGCAGCGGCGGCAGGGCTCGTGCTCCCGGCCGTAGGCGTCGAGGTCCCGGGAGAAGTAGCCGCTCTCGCCGTTCACGTTGACGTACAGGCTGTCGAAGCTGGTGCCGCCGACGGCCAGCGCCGCGGTCATCACGTCCCGGGCGTTGGCCAGCAGCAGCGCGGCCTGCGGGCGGGTGACCGTCGCGGTCGGGCGGTCGTAGTGCAGCTTGGAGCGCCACAGCGCCTCGTCGGCGTAGATGTTGCCGACGCCGCTGATCAGGGTCTGGTCGAGCAGCGCGCGCTTGACCGTGGTGCGCCTGGCGCGCAGCGCGGCCACGAAGGCGGCGTCGTCGAAGCGCGGGTCGAGCGGGTCGCGGGCGATGTGCGCGATGGAGACCGGGGTGCCCTCCGGGTCGCCCTCCTCGGCCTCCTCGACGGCCAGGCCGCCGAAGGTCCGCTGGTCGACGAAGCGCAGCTCGCGCCCGCCGTCGGTGAAGCGCAGCCGGACCCGCAGGTGGGTCTCGTCCGGCACGGACGGGTCCTGGACGAGGAGTTGGCCGCTCATCCCGAGGTGGCCGATCAGCGAGAAGCCCGTACCGCTGCCGCTCAGTGGCACCCAGAGGTACTTGCCGCGGCGCTGCGCGGTGCCGAGGGTGGTGCCGGTCAGCCGCGCCGCGAAGTCGGCCGCGCCGGCCGGCTGACGGCGCACCGCGCGCGGGTGCAGCACCTGGACGTGGTCGACGGTCCGCCCGGCGACCCAGTTCGCCAGACCGCGGCGGACGACCTCGACCTCGGGGAGTTCGGGCACGGGAACGGGCCTCCTGCATCGAAGGGATCGGCAGGAGTGAAGGCTACTTCTTCGTCAGGCGCCCGCGGGCAGCCGGTCGGCGTACTTCTCCTTGATCGCACGCCAGGCGCTCTCGGCGGCCTTCTGCTCGGCTTCCTTCTTCGAGCGGCCGACGCCGCTGCCGAAGTCCTCACCGGCCACCCGGGCCGCCGCGGTGAAGGTCTTCTCGTGGTCCGGCCCGGACTCCATGACCACGTACTCCGGCACTCCGATGCCCACCGAGGCGGTGAGCTCCTGGAGGCTGGTCTTCCAGTCCAGGCCGGCGCCCAGCTGAGAGGACTCCTCGATCAGCGGGTCGAACAGCCGGTGGACGAACTCGGTGGCCGCCTCCAGACCGCGGTCCAGGTAGATGGCCCCGATCACGGCCTCGACGGTGTCGGCGAGGATCGACGACTTGTCGCGGCCGCCGGTGCCCTCCTCGCCCTTGCCGAGCCGGATGAACGCGCCGAGGTCCAGCCCCCGGCCGACGTCCGCGAGCGCGCGGGAGTTGACCACCGCGGCGCGCAGCTTGGCGAGCGTGCCCTCCGGGACGTCCGGGTGGACGCGGTAGAGGGTGTCGGTCACCACCAGGCCCAGCACCGAGTCGCCGAGGAACTCCAGGCGCTCGTTGGTGGGCAGACCCCCGTTCTCGTACGCGTACGAGCGGTGGGTCAGGGCGCGTACCAGAAGGGCGCGCTCGAGCGTGTACCCGAGGCGCCCTTCCAGGACGTCGTATTCGGTCGAAGCCGGCCCGCCGGCCTTGCCGCTGCCCGAAGAACCCTTCGAGGCAGGGGACGCCTTGCGGGTGGAGTTACCGTCCGACATCGATCCGTGCACCCCGCCGATCAGACCGAGAGGACCTGGCGACGGTTGTACGTGCCGCAGCTCGGGCACGCGATGTGGCCCAGCTTCGGCTCGTGGCAGCGGTCGCACGCCACGAGGGCCGGAACGACGGCCTTCCAGTTGGACCGGCGGTGGCGCGTGTTGCTGCGCGACATCTTCCGCTTCGGAACAGCCACGGCTACTTCTCCTGGTTCTCGGCGAGACCCTCACGGGTGTCGCTGTTCTTGATTCCCCGCCGCAGATCAGCGGCTTCGCCACGGGCCTCGTCGCCGGTGTCGGCGGAGAGTCCCTGCAGAGCCGCCCACCGGGGGTCGACGGCGTCGTGGTGGTGCGCCGGGTCGTCGCTCAGGCGCGCTCCGCACTCGGAGCACAGGCCCAGGCAGTCTTCCTGGCACACCGGCTGCAGCGGCAGTGCGAGCACCACCGCGTCACGCAGCACCGGCTGGAGGTCGAAGAAATCGCCCTCCAGGCGGTAAGTCTCTTCTTCCGAGTCCTCGTCGAGGTCATCGGTCCCGGTGGTCCGGGCGCGGTGACGCTCGTCGGACTCCGGGTAGTAGTACAGCTCCTGGAAGTCCACGTCGACGTCGAAGTCGACGGGCTCCAGGCACCGGACGCACTCGCCCTCGACGTGGGCTTCGGCGGTGCCGGTGACCAGCACGCCCTCGACCACGGACTCCAGGCGGAGCTCCAGGTCGATCGGGCTCTTCTCCGGGACGCCGATCACGTCGATGATCCCGAAGCCCTCGGGGGCCTCCAGGGTCCGGCTCACCTTGCGCATCGCGCCCGGACGACGGCCCAGCTCGTGCGTGTCGAACACGAGGGGGTCGCGGTGGTCGAGGCGGTTCAAGGTGTCCTGACTTCCATAGGAATCAAAGCTGTGGCCCCCATCACCAGTCGACCTTGCGCGGGCAAGCCGACAGCCGGACATGGGGATGCCGGAGTGGTCAGACTACCGGAGTCTCCCGTCAGGCCCAACTTCGGTCCCGTCAGGAGCCTCCCGCGCGCTCCCGCCCGGGCTGCTCAGCGGCCGCCGAGCTCACGCAGCCGGGTCATGTCGATCATGCTGGTGTCGAAGAAGCTGGTCTCGTCCAGGCCCTGCTGCTGGTGCGTGACGGCCGGGGGCAGGGCGGGCTGCTGCGGGTAGTGGTAGCCGTCGTACGGCTGGGCCGCGTAGCCGTCCTGCTGCTGATAGCCGTAGGCGCCCTGCTGCTGGGCCTGGTGCTGCTGGCCCTCGTAGTGGGGCTGCTGCTGCGGGTAGCCGCCCTGCTGGTGGCCCCACTGGGTGTTGTACGGGTCGCCCTGGGCGGCCGGGTCGAAGCCGCCGCCGTACCCCTCGGCGTACTGCCCGACCTGGTGCTGGCCGGTCTGGTGCTGACCGTCGTGGGGCTGTCCGCCCTGGTGCTGGGCGGCGGCCGCGTACTGGTCGGCGCCGGGGGCCTGCCAGTCGGCCGCGGCCGGGGTCTGCTCCGGCCAGGTCTGCTGCTGCGGGACGTCCTCGCGGTACCAGGCGAGGTCGGCGCCGTCGGCGTCGGCGTCCGCGGCGAAGCCGGCGGCCACCGCCTCGGCGCGCTCCTTGGCCTGCTGGGCCTCGTCGGCGGCGGCCAGGTAGGCGCCCAGCTCGTCGATCGGCTTCTTGCCGAGCAGCTTGTCGCGGCCCTTGCCGACCGCCTCCAGGGTCGCGCTGAGCACGTTCTCCAGGGTGGCGAGCTTCACATCGACGTACTCGTCGACCTCGGGGCTCGGGCTGAGCCGCTGCGGCTGGAACTCCTCGCCGTCGGTCTCGCCGTCGGTCTCGAAGGCGCCGGAGTCGCCGCGCAGCTTGGTGCGGCCGCGGCCGACCGCGCCGAGCGTCTTGGTCAGCACGACCTCGAAGTTGGCGAGCTTGCTGTCCACGTAGTCGTCGGCCTCGGCGCGCTGGGTGTCGACCTCGGCGCGGGCCTCGGCCAGGATCCGGTCGGCCTCGGCCTGGGCCCGACGGACCACCTCGGTGTCGGAGATCAGCGAACCGCGCTCGGCGTGCGCGCCCTGGATGATCCGGTCGGCCTCGGCCTGGGCGTCCGCCACCACCTGCTCGTGGTCGGCCATCACCGACTGGGCCTGGGCGAGTTCGGCGGGCAGGGCCGCCTTGAGGTCGTTGAGCAGGCCGATCAGCTCGGCCCGGTTCACCACGCAGGAGGCCGACATCGGCATCGAGCGGGCGTTCTCGACCGCCGCCACGATCTCGTCGACCTTGTTCTGCACGTCCACGGGGCTTCGTCTTTCCGTGTGCCGCCGACGGTCCGGCGGAGGCAGGCCCGGCGCGGTGGACCTCACCGCAGGGCAGGAATACAGACTGTACGGCCCCCGTGCGGCCACCTCACAACGCCCGAGTCGAACCCGTCTCCGCCACTCCGGACAAGACGTGACGAACCGGCAGAAAAGGACGAACCCTACTGCTCGGCCTTGCGCTCCGCGATCCGCTCGACCAGGCGGCCGTGCACCCTCTCCGGCAGCAGGTGCGAGACGTCGCCGCCGTACGAGGCGACCTCCTTGACCAGCGTCGAGGAGAGGAAGCTGTACGTCGGCGAGGTCGGCAGGAACAGCGTCTCCACGCCGGTCAGACCGTGGTTCATCTGGGCCATCTGCAGCTCGTAGTCGAAGTCGCTGACCGCGCGCAGGCCCTTGATGATCGCGGGGATGCCGCGCTCCCGGCAGTAGTCCACCAGCAGGCCGTGGTGCGACTCGACCACCACGTTCCCGAACTGGGCGGTGACCTCCTCGATCAGGCCGATCCGCTCCTCGACGGTGAACATGCCCTGCTTGTTCCGGTTGATCAGGACCGCGACATGCACCACGTCGTACAGCTTCGAGGCCCGCTCGATGATCTCGAGGTGGCCGTTGTGGATCGGGTCGAACGAACCGGGGCAGACGGCTCGGCGCATGGCGTGTGTGCTCCCTCGTGGGGTGACGGCTGCTGCGGGCCGCGGCCCGCTACTCGTGATCGCTGGCCCCGGCGGCGGCGCGACCGTACCAGAGCGTGCCCTCGCCGTAGCGGCGGGAGCGCAGCACCTCGAAACCCTCGGGCCAGCCGAACTCGCCGCCACGGGTGCTGCGCTCCACGGTGACGAGTGCGTCCTCCGCGAGCCAGCCCCCAGCCGACAGTGTGATCAGCATCTCGCGCACCTCCTCGTCCGTCACGGCGTACGGCGGGTCGAGGAAGACCAGGTCGTAGGGGGTCTGCGGGGGCGGCCCGGCGATCACCTTCTCCGCCTTGGTGGCCCGCACCTCGGCGCCCGGCAGGCCGATCGTGCGGACGTTCTCCCGGATCACCCGGGCCGCCTGGCCGTCCGCCTCGACCAGCAGGACGTGCTCGGCTCCGCGCGACAACGCCTCCAGGCCGACCGCGCCCGATCCGCCGAACAGGTCCAGCATCCGGGCCCCGTGCAGGGTGCCGCGGAACGCCTCCAGCGTGGAGAACATCGCCTCCCGGGCCTTGTCGGAGGTCGGACGGGTGCCCCGGCCGGGCGGTACGGCCAGCCGGCGGCCGCCGGCCGACCCGGCGATCACGCGGGTCATGGTGGTGGAAGGTCCTTTCGTCGCTGCCCGACCACGCTATCCCGCCCCGAGCCGAAGGGGCGCGCCGGTGCCGAAAGGGAGAAGCGAGGGAGCGACGGTGGGGGTCCCCCCGGCCGAAGGCTGGGGGGAGAGCGAGGGAGCGCCCGACCGTCGGCACCGGGCCCCAAGCGCCCCGGAGGCGAGCGGGCGAGTAGCGGGCCCCGGGCCCCCGGGGCCCGACCGGTGATCGGCGGGGCCCCGGGGTCGGACACGCCTCAGCTCGCCTCGGAGCCCGCCTGCTGCCCCGGGACCGCCGCGCCGAGCAGGGCCGGCGAGGCATAGCGGGACCAGGACAGGCAGCCGTCGGGCGGGCAGAACTCGGGGCGGCGCGGGTCGTGCCCGAGCTCGCGCAGCTTGGTCCGGACGGAGTCGGGAGTGCGGCCGAAGCGGGCGGCGATCCGGGCGACGGTCTCGCCGTCGTGGAAGCGCCGGACCAGTTCCTCCTCGTGCTGCGGCACCCAGGGGGCGCCGTGGCCCGGGTACAGCTCGCGCAGCACGTCGCGGTCGGGGATGGGCTCGGAGACGTCGGCGACGATCGCCAGCGCCCGCAGCGCGCGGTTGAGCGCGATCCGCAGCGAGGCGACGTCCTCGACCGGCAGGCGGAGCTTGCCCGAGGCGAGCGGCGCGGCGGCCGCCCCCTCGCGCCAGCCGGTCAGGGTGAGGGTGACCTCGCGGTCGTCGTCGCTGGCGAGTTCGATCCGGAAGACCTTGTCGCCCAGCGGGAGCTCGTTGAGATGACGGAATGCCATGGCAGGACCCCCAAGTGTCGTGCCAGGTACGCACCTTGAGGGTGCGTCCTGAACAACTTCATTCTCTCCCGGGGGTCTGACAATTCCGGGGGCGGGCGGCCCCGCTCAGCCCTTCTCCATGTAGGCCGCGCGGTCCTCGTCGAGCAGGCTCTCCAGCGCGGTGCGCAGCTCCGGGTGGGCGGCCAGGTCCGGGTCCTCGGCGACCAGCCGGGTGGCCTCGGTCCGGGCGGTGAGGATGACCTCCTCGTCCTCCAGCACCGAGAGCACCTTGAGCGAGGACTTCACCCCGGACTGCGCCTGGCCCAGCACGTCGCCCTCGCGGCGCTGTTCGAGGTCGATCCGGGACAGCTCGAAGCCGTCCAGGGTGCCGGCCACCGCGTCCAGCCGGGCCCGGGCGGCGCTGCCCCCGGGCATCTCGCTGACCAGCAGGCACAGGCCCGCCGCGCTGCCCCGGCCGACCCGGCCGCGCAGCTGGTGGAGCTGGGAGACGCCGAAGCGGTCGGCGTCCATGATGACCATCACGGTGGAGTTGGGGACGTTCACGCCGACCTCGATGACGGTGGTGGCGACCAGGACGTCCACCTCCCCCGCCGCGAACCGGCGCATCACCTCGTCCTTGGCCTCCGGCGCGAGCCGGCCGTGCAGGATCTCCACCCGCAGGCCGCTCAGCGGGCCCTTCACCAGCATCTCGGCGGTCTCCACCACCGAGAGCGGGGGCCGTCGTTCGTCGCTCGCGGCGCCGACGTCAGCGACCTCCTCGAAGTCCTCCTCGACGGCCTTGCGCTTCTTCTTCGCCTTCGGGTCGGCCGCCGGCTCCTCGTCCCCGATCCGGGGGCAGACCACGTACGCCTGGTGGCCCTTGCCGACCTCCTCGCGGACCCGTTCCCAGGCCCGGGTGAGGAAGTTGGGCTTCTCCAGCGCGGGCACGACGTGGGTGGAGATCGGCGAACGGCCGGCCGGGAGCTGGTCCAGGACGGAGGTCTCCAAGTCTCCGAAGACGGTCATCGCGACGGTGCGCGGGATCGGGGTGGCGGTCATCACCAGCAGGTGGGGCGGCTGCTCGCCCTTGGCGCGCAGCGCGTCCCGCTGCTCGACGCCGAAGCGGTGCTGCTCGTCCACCACGACCAGGCCGAGGTCCTGGAACTGGACCTTCTCCTCGATCAGCGCGTGGGTGCCGATGGCGATCCCGGCGTCCCCGCAGGCCATGTCCAGCAGCGCCTGGCGGCGGGCCGGGGCGCCCATCGAGCCGGTCAGCAGCGCCACCCGGGTGCCGAGTTCGGAGCCGCCGAGCAGGCCGCCCTCGGCGAGGTCGCCCATCATCTCGACGATCGAACGGTGGTGCTGCTGGGCCAGCACCTCGGTGGGCGCGAGCAGCACGGCCTGACCGCCGGCGTCCACCACGGCGAGCATCGCGCGCAGCGCGACGAGGGTCTTCCCGGAGCCGACCTCGCCCTGGAGCAGCCGGTGCATCGGGTGCTCGGTCGCCAGGTCGGCGGCGATCTCGGCGGACACCTTCTGCTGGCCCTCGGTGAGGGTGAACGGCAGCCGGGCGTCGAAGGCGTCCAGCAGGCCGCCCGCCCGGGGCTTGCGCGGCTTGGCTGGCAGCGCGGAGTCGGCTGCCCGGCGCTGGGCGAGGGCGACCTGGAGGACGAAGGCCTCGTCCCAGCGCAGCCGGCTCTGGGCGCGTTCGCGGTCGGCCTGGCTGCGCGGGCGGTGGATCAGCTCCAGCGCCTCGGGCAGCGGGATCAGGTCGTGCCGCTCGCGCAGTTCGGCGGGCAGCGGCTCACCGACGTCGCCGAGGTGCTTGGTGAGCGCGGTCTCGACGCAGATCGACAGCTTCCAACTGGGCATCTGCGCGCTGGCGCCGTACACCGGGATGAGCCGGCCGGCGAACTGCTGCGCGGCGGACCCGGCTCCAGTCGATGCGGTGGCGTCCTCGTCAAGCAGCTGGTAGTCGGGCGAGACCAGCTGGCGGGTGCGGTTGAAGACGCCGACCTTGCCCGCGAACAGGCCCTGGGCACCGGCCCTGAGCTCCTTCTGCCGCCAGCCCTGGTTGAAGAAGACCAGCGAGAGCCGGCTGCGGCCGTCGGTGACGACGACCTCCAGCCGGTCGCCCTTGCGGCCGCGGAACGGGATCAGGGTGACCTTCTCGATCCGGGCCAGCACGGTGACGTGCTCGTCGATCTCCAGCTCGTCCAGGCTGGTGAGCTGGCCGCGCTCGACGTAGCGGCGCGGATAGTGGTGCAGCAGGTCCCCGACCGTGCGCAGCTTGAGGCTGTCGGCGAGCACCTTCGCGGTACGGTCGCCGACGAGCTTGGTCAGTGGTTCATCGAGAGCGCCCATCAGGCCCTTGTTTACACCAAGGCACCGACGAACCGGGCTGCTACTCGCCCGCTCGCCCGCCGAAGGGGCTCGGAGCGGGGACTCGCCCGCTCGCCGGCCGAAGGGGCTCGGAGCGGGTGCTCGCCCGCTCGCCTCAACAGGCGGCTCGGGGCGGCCTACTCGACCCCGATCAGCAAGGGCGTGGACTCCTGGCCGCCGTGGAAGACCACCGAGTCCACCTCCGGCCGCTGCTGCCGGACGTGCGCCACCAGCCGGTCGGCGAGCGCCCGGTCGGCGCCCTCGCCGAGGATCAGGGTGACGAGTTCGCCGCCCGCGCCGAGCATCCGGTCCAGCACGCTCTCGCCGACCTCGGCCAGTCCGGCGCCGATCACCGCGACGTCGCCGTCGATCAGGCCGAGCACGTCACCGGCCTGGCAGACCCCGGCCATGGTCCAGGACTCCCCCTCGGCGACGGCGAGTTCGGCGTACCGGGTGGCCCCGGCGGCGGAGGTCATGGCGACCACGTCCTCGTCGAAGCGGCGCCCGCCCTCGTGCACCGCGAGCGCCGCGAGGCCCTGCACCGGGGAACGGGTGGGCAGTACGGCGATCCGCACGCCCTCCTCGCGCAGCTGGTCGGCGGCGGCCCCGGCGGCGGCGCGCAGTTCGGGGTCGTTGAGCAGCAGCACCACCTCGCGGGCGCCCGAGCCGCGCACGGCGTCGGCGAGTTCGGCGCTGGCCGGGCGGCGGTCCGGGTCGGCGTGCAGGACGACGGCGCCGGCCTGCTCGCACAGCTCGGCCAGCCCCTCGCCGGAGACCACGGAGAGCACCGCGCGGGCCCGCTCCTCGCGTTCGCCGCGCTCGGCGGCGGTGCCGGCCCGGGCGGCGGCCTCCGCGAAGTGGGTGATCCGGATCTGGTGCGGGCGCCCGGCCTCGACCCCGGCCTCCACCGCGGCGCCCGCGTCGTCCACGTGGACGTGCACGTTCCACAGGCCGTCGCCGCCGCCGATCACCAGGGAGTCGCCGAGCCCGCCGAGCCGCTCGCGCAGCCCGGGCAGCGCCTCGTCCGGCGCGTCCAGCAGGTAGATGACCTCGAAGGCGGGGTGACCGGGGCCGGGCGGCCGCAGGTGCACCTCGCAGCTCTCCACCGCCCGGACGTCCGCGCGCAGCGCGACCGGCCCCATCGGCTGCTGCCCGGCGACGGCGTCGGCCAGCGCGCCGAGGACGGCCACCAGGCCGCGCCCGCCGGCGTCCACCACCCCGTTCTCGGCCAGGACGGCGAGCTGCTCGGGGGTGTGCCGCAGTGCGTCCCGGGCGGCCCGGTGGGCGGTCTCGGCGACCTGCGCGAGCCCGTCCCCGGCCCGTACCGCCTCCCGGGCGGCGACCCGGGCGACGGTGAGCAGGGTGCCCTCGACGGGCTCCGCGACGGCCTGGTACGCGGAGTCGGCGGCCCGCTGCAGGGCGGCCCGCAGCTGTTCGGCGCCGCCGCCCTGGGCGAGCTGCTCGGCGGTGCCGCGCAGCCACTGGGCGAGGATCACCCCGGAGTTGCCGCGGGCGCCGATCAGCGCGCCGCGGGCCATCGCCCGGACGGTGTCGGCCAGTCCGGGCGCCGGGTCGGCGGCGGGGTCGGTGAAGCGGCTCTCCACCTCGGCGGCGGCGGACTCGACGGTCAGGTAGAGGTTGGTGCCGGTGTCGCCGTCCGGGACGGGGTAGACGTTGAGCGCGTCGATCTCCTCGCGGGCCTGGCCGAGCGCGCGCAGGGCGAGCTGGCACCAGGTGCGCACGGCCGGGGCGTCGAGCGTGTGCAGCACCAGGTCTCCTCCGGATGGAACGCCGATATGGCCTGAGAACGAACGATGAGGGGTGGTACCCGCAGGTTATCGGGGCCGGGCAGGGCCGCCCGGACCGGCGGCCGGAGCGATCACTCGGCCGGTCATGGTAGTTTCGTGGGACGGAAGCAAGCGTTGTATGCTCTTCCGGTTGCCTGGAACCGTCCAGGCTCACCCCCCTGGTCCGGTCTGGTTCACGTGAGTGCTCCGGTGGGTGGGCGGGGTTTTCGAAAGTAACTGATCTGAAGTCTTGGAGTGACTCCTGTGGCTGCCAACTGCGACGTCTGCGGCAAGGGGCCGGGCTTCGGCAACAGCATCTCCCACTCTCACCGCCGTACCCCCCGTCGTTGGAACCCCAACATCCAGACGGTGCGCGCTGTGATTGGGCGGACGCCGAAGCGGCTCAACGTCTGCACCTCGTGCATCAAGGCCGGTAAGGTCTCGCGCTGACGCGCAGACCGGCATGCCGGTCCTCCAGTGAGTCGGTTCATCCCCGGATGAGCCGGCTTCGCTGTTTCCGGGACCGGTCAGGCTTTCCGGACGCACCAGTGGTGGGCGGGCTCCCTCGGGAGTCCGCCCACCACTGCGTTTCGGACTAGCGCCAGCGCCAGGCGTGGTCCACCGGGCCGATCCCGGCGCCCAGCGCGAAGCCCCCGGCGATCGCGCCGGTGATGTACTCCTTGGCCGAGCCCACCGCCTCGGGCAGCGACTCGCCCTTGGCCAGGCCGGCCGCGATCGAGCTGGCCAGGGTGCAGCCGGTGCCGTGGGTGTGCCGGTTGTCGTAGCGCGGCGCGCGGTACCAGTGCACCTCGCCGGGCCCGCCGTACAGCAGGTCGGCGGCCTCGCCCGCCAGGTGGCCGCCCTTGACCAGCACCCAGCGCGGCCCGAGGTCCAGCAGCGCCTCGGCGGCGGCCAGCATCTGCGACTCGTCCTCGACGGTCCGGCCGGTGAGCTGCGTCACCTCGTGCAGGTTGGGGGTGACCACGGTGGCGACCGGCAGCAGCTTCTCCCGGACGGTGGCCACCGCCTCGGCGGCCAGCAGCGCGTCCCCGTGCTTGGAGACGCCGACCGGGTCGACCACCACCGGGGCGTCCACCCCGGAGAGCAGGTCGGCGACGGTCTCGACCAGCTCGATCGAGGCGAGCATGCCGGTCTTGACGGCCTGCACCCCGATGTCGTCCACCACGCTGCGGAACTGCGCCCGGACGGCCTCGGCGGGCAGTTCCCAGTAGCCCTGGACGCCGAGCGAGTTCTGCGCGGTGACGGCGGTGATCACGCTCATGCCGTGGACGCCGAGGGCGAGCATCGCCTTGAGGTCGGCCTGGATGCCGGCGCCGCCGCCGGAGTCGGAGCCGGCGATCGTGAGGACGCGCGGGGGTGCGGTGGAAGACATGTCTCCCAACCTACCTGCGGCGATTCAGAGCACCGCCTCGGACTCCGCCCAGCGGTCCTCCGGCACCGTCTTCAGCCGGCTCACCGCGGCGCCGATCGGCAGCAGCTCGATCTCGGTCCGGCGCAGCGCGGTGAAGTGCCCGAACGCGCCCCGGTGGACGGCCTCCACCGCGTGCCAGCCGAAGCGCGAGGCGAGCACCCGGTCCCGGGCGGTCGGGGTGCCGCCGCGCTGGGTGTGGCCGAGGATGACCGGGCGGGCCTCCTTGCCGAGCAGGTTCTCCAGCTCGTGGGCGAGCCGGTTGCCGATCCCGCCGAAGGTCCGGTGGCCGTACTGGTCGACGTCGCCGTGGTCGAAGCGCATGGTGCCGGGCATCGGGGCGGCGCCCTCGGCGACGGCGATGATGGCGAACTTCTTGCCGCGGTCGAAGCGGTCCTCGACCATCCGGGCCACCGCCTCGATGTCGAAGGGCTTCTCCGGGATCAGGATCCCGTGGGCGCCGCCCGCCATGCCCGCGGTGAGGGTGATCCAGCCGGTGTGCCGGCCCATCAACTCCACCACCATGACCCGCTGGTGGGACTCCGCGGTGGTCTTCAGCCGGTCGATCGCCTCGGTCGCCACGTGCACCGCGGTGTCGAAGCCGAAGGTGACGTCGGTGGCGTCGATGTCGTTGTCGATGGTCTTGGGCACCGCGACGACCGGCAGCCCGGCGTCGCTGAACAGCTTGGCGGCGGTCAGCGTTCCCTCGCCGCCGATCGCGATCAGCGCGTCGATGCCGATGTCCCGGGCCAGCGTCGTGGCGTTCTCCACCGCCCAGACGATCCGCTCGCGCCGCACCCGGGCCGAGCCCAGGATGGTGCCGCCGAGGGTGAGCAGACCGGTGACGTCGTCGTGCGAGACCGGCCGGGTGCGGCCCTCGATCAGGCCGAGGAAGCCGTCCTGGATGCCCACGATCTCGTCGCCGTGGACGTCCGTGCCCCGGTGCACGACCGAGCGGATCACCGCGTTGAGGCCGGGGCAGTCGCCGCCGCTGGTCAGTACACCGATGCGCATGAGTGGTGTGCTCCCGCTCGCAGTGGTTCGGACCACCCGCGCCGGACGGCGGGCGGGCTCGGATGCCGCAAGCCTACGCAAAACGCACCCTCGAAGCCCGCCGCCGCACCCCCGGAGCGTCACGCGTCGTACCGGCGTCCACACGCCGTCGGCCGTACTCCGTACGTCACTCGGCGAGTTGCTTCACTCGGCGAGGTACGTCACCCGGCGAAGCACGTCACTCGGCGAAGTGGTCCCAGCCGCCGACCCGGTCCCAGGGCGCGCCGTCCACCGTCACCCGGCCACTGCGCGAGCCCCGCGGGCGACCGGTCACCTCGCCCACCACCCGCCAGCGGGACGGGAGTTGGACCCCGCGCGGGAAGGTCGCCACGATCGCGTGGTCCTCGCCGCCGGACAGCACCCAGACCAACGGGTCCACCCCGACCGCCTGTCCGATGTCGGCCATCTGCACCGGGACGTCGAAGTCGGCGGCCTTGAGGTCGATGTCCACCTCGCTGGCCCGGGCCACGTGGCCGAGGTCGGCGACCAGTCCGTCGCTCACGTCGATCATCGAGGTCGCGCCCAACTCGGCCGCGGCCGGGCCCGCGTGGTACGGCGGCTCGGGCCGGCGGTGCGCCTCGACGAAGGCGCGCGGGGAGCGGAAGCCGCGCTGCAGGACGGTGAGTCCGGCCGCCGACCAGCCGAGCCATCCGCTCACCGCGACCACGTCGCCGACCTGAGCGCCGGAGCGCGTCACCGCCGCGCGCCCCTGGAGGTCGCCGAGCGCCGTGATCGCCAGCGTGACGGTGTCGCCGCGCACCACGTCGCCGCCGACCACCGTCGCCCCGGCGACCTGGCACTCGTCGCGCAGCCCGTCCATCAGCTCGGTGGCCCAGGTGGTCGGCAGGTCGGCGGGGGCGACCAGCCCGAGCAGTATCGCGGTCGGCACCGCGCCCATCGCGGCCACGTCGGCGAGGTTCTGGGCGGCGGCCTTGCGGCCCACGTCGTAGGCGGTGGACCAGTCCCGGCGGAAGTGCCGGTTCTCGATCAGCACGTCCGTGGTGGCCACCACCCGGCCGTCCGGGGCCTTCACCACCGCGGCGTCGTCCCCGGGGCCGAGGTCGACCGCGTCGGTGAGCGGTACCCGGGCGGTCAGCTCCCTGATGAGGCCGAACTCGCCGAGCTCGCCCACGGTCCCCTGCATCTGCCGTCCTCTCGCGTTTCCATGTTCCGGTCCCCGTCGCGCTCCCCCGCGCGCAGCGTACGCCCTTCGAGGGTGCCGAAGTCTCCCCTCCCCGGCCCGCTGCGCGGTAGCGTGGTGTGATCAGCCTGCCGGTGAGCCCGCATCCACCCCTGCGCCAGACCGGGCGATCACGGCGGCGCTCCCCCCAACCGGCCGCCGGGAGGTCACCCGTGGTACAGGCATACATCCTGATCCAGACCGAGGTAGGGAAGGCCACCGCGGTGGCCGAGACCATCTCGAAGATCCCCGGCGTGATCACCGCCGAGGACGTCACCGGTCCATACGACGTGATCGTCAAGGCCGAGGCCGAGACGGTGGACGATCTGGGCCGCATGGTGGTCGCCAAGGTCCAGAAGGTGGAGGGCATCACCCGCACCCTCACCTGCCCGGTGGTCCACCTGTAGCCCCGGCTACCATCGGCGGGTGGCCAGAGAACTCCGCATCCCCGAGGCACTGACCGCGCTTCCGGCGCCGGTCCGTTGGCTGGCCCTGCCGGTGGTACTGACCTGCACCGTGGTGGCCCTGGTCGGCAGTTGGAGTTCGGCCGACCCGGACATCCAGGTGCCGCAGCCCTCCGGCCGGGCGGCCGACTACTGCCGGGCACTGGCCGGCGCGCTCCCGCAGGAGCTGCTCGGCCGCCCCCGCGAGGACCCGTCGCCCGCCTCGCCGTACGTGGCCGTCTGGGGCGGTTCGCCCCGGACGGTGCTGCGGTGCGGCGTCGACCGGCCGGAGGAGCTGGACGGCCCGCACGCCGAGGACTGGTCCCCGACCGTCGACGGCGTCACCTGGTGGTCGCAGAAGCTGAGCGACGGCGGCTACCGCTTCGTGACGACCATGCGCGCCGCCTACGTCGAGGTGACCGTGCCGGCCGGCGCAGCGCAGAACCCCTTCGACCCGGCCGCCGCCCTGACCCCGGAGGTCAAGGCCAACATCCCCGGCTGAGCGGGCGAGCACCCGCCCCGAGCCCCTTCGGCCGGCGAGCGGGCGAGTCCCCGCCCCGAGCCCCTTCGGCCGGCGAGCGGGCGAGTCCCCGCCCCGAGCCGAAGGGCCGCGCCGGTGCCGAAAGGGAGAAGCGACAAGCGAGGAACGAGCGCCGGAGCGCCGACCGTCGGCACCGGGCCCGAAGCGGCCC
>NZ_JBSFGK010000038.1:0-75868 GCF_053596495.1 Kitasatospora sp. NPDC001683 | reverse complement strand
CGGTCGCGGTGTCCCCGTCCATCCGTATCGCGCCCGGGTGGGTGTTCTGCACGAAGAAGTCCCACTGCGCCTGGAGCTTTGCCCGCCCGGCGCCAACTGACCGTTTTCGACGCTTGGACGCGGCGACGGCCGACTACGCGGATTCGGCCCCCCTGCGCCCCAGCCGAAGGGCCAGCTCCGACCACATCCCCGCGTACTCGTCGGCCAGGTAGGCCACGATGCCGCTGCAGTGGGGCGGCACGTTGTCGATGATCCGCTGCCACTCCTTCGCGTTGATCGCCTGGAGGTTGAGCAGCCGCAGCAGGGTGCGTCCGGTCTCGCTCAGCCGCAGCGCCGGATCCGCTTTGAGCCGTTGCACGACGACGCTGGGATCCTGCGCCGACGGCCTGCCGGGCACCGCCGCGACGCCGATACCGCGCGGTGGCGCCGAGTCCCTCACCTCCAGGTTCGCGGGTTCCGGCCCCCTGCCCTGCCGACTGGGCAGCGGATCCTCTCCCCGGCGGAGCCGGCTCCTCACATCGCGGGCCGTCTCGGGGGATATGCCGGCCATTCTGGCGATCTGACGTAACGACAGGCCTGGGTTCTCGGTGATGAGTTCTCCGGCGATCCTGCGTCCTGCGGCGGCGTTGATCGGGCGGACCCGGCCGTCCTGGCCGATCCTGCTCTCCTCGGCGGCGGACCCACCCGGAAGCCCCCTGCGCATGTCGGCCACCGTGCCGGGTGCGATGCCGGTGACCGACGCGATCATCCGGTCCGACCACTGTGGATGCGAGGCGATGATCCGCGCGGCCGCCCGTTTGCGGTCGGCCTTCGACAAGGGGAGGCCGTGCTTGGTGTTGGACTCGACCGCCAGCACGAACGCGTCGGCCTCGTTGCCCTCGAAGAAGCTGACGGGGACCCTGTCCTGCCCGCGCAGTTCAGCCGCCCTCACACGATGGAGGCCATCGATGACGCGCATCGTCGGACGGTGCACGAGGATGGGCGGAAGCGGAGACTGCACCGCGGAGAGCGCCTCCACGTGGTCAGGGTCCTCCCCCGAGGTCCGCGGCGAATCGACTGTTGACAGTAAGCTGATCTCCACTTCGACGACCGTCTGCTGATCGATCTGCTCCTGCTCGCGCTCCAACGCCATCTCCCTCATGATCTGATTTCCTGTACACGGCTCTGTGAAAGGCACTCAGAAGATCCCCCGTTGGATCTGGCTTGCGTTCCGTTCTGTAACACGGACCTCCAGTGGAATCCCGGTTCTGCCAGGTCAGGGCCTGGACATGGAAGATCGACAGGCATTCGAGAACCAGTCACCCGAATCTACGTGGAAACCGGGGCCAGGCAGAACGCCGCCTCGCCGCCGACATTCGTGAATCTCGTTGCAATGGCATCGCGCTGAACTAGAGGATCTTGCCCCTGGCAAAGGCCATTCTGCTCCCCGGGACGCCGATCGTAACACCATTGCACCAATCGAGGCACTCGCCTACCGGCGAAGGCCTGGTACCCCAGCCATAGATCGTGATCTTTCCACTCGGGGCCGGCGCGGAGACGGGTGCGGCCACCGTTGATCATCGTGACTCGTGTGGAGCAACGATGAGACGGTGGCCGCAGGGGCACGTGGGCGGTGGACCGGGAGCCGTGAAGATCACGGCCTACAGCTGGAGTACTACGCGATGGGGAAATCGAAATAGGTGTCCGGATAGGGCTCGTCGTCGAGCGTGTAATGCCACCACTCGCATTCGTACGCGCTGAAACCGCAGGTCTCCATGACGGACCGCAGGTGCTGACGGTTCCGCGCTTCGACGGACGTGATCCCTCGTGCGCCGTGGTGCGAGACGGGGTCCATCAGGTCGTGGTCGCCGCCCATGGGGACGAGTTCACCCGTGGCCAGCTCATAGAGCGTGAGGTCGACGGTGCTGCCCCGGCTGTGGCCCGACCTGGCGGCCACGTATCCCTTCTCGAACATCTCGGCCCTGGCGATGTTGGGATAGTGCCGCGACTTCGTCCTGCCGTCCTCCGGCTGCTGCGACCAGAGCAGGAAGCAGTCGACGGCGCGCTGCGGGCGGTAGCCGTCCCAGAGCAGCAGGCCGAACCCCCGTGACGCGGCCAGCTCCTGCGCCCGCTCCAGGGCCGTGCACAGAGCCCTCGTGCCGACGACTCGATTGGCCAGGTATCCGTCCACCGGTTTGCCGGTGAAGTTGTCCCACGTGGCGTACTTGGCATCCCAGCGTATTCCGGACACCACCTCGTCCACGAAGACGAAGCCGTCCATCATCGACTTCATCGGATCTTCCCCGTCAAGGCGAGGGAGACGGCCCTGTCGATGACCTCGGAGAGCGGAATGCCCGCGGCCGCCATCATCCTCGGATAACGGCTGTACGAGGTCATTCCGGGGAAGGTGTTGACCTCGTTGAGGACTGCTCGTCCGTCCTCCTTGAGGAACATGTCCACCCGCGCGAGACCGCTGCACCCCAAGGCGCGGTACACGGCCTTGGCCGCCTCCTGGACGAGCAGCCGTGACTCCTCGGGGATGTCGGCGGGAACGACCGCCACGGAGTTCTCGGAACCGGTCTCGGGGGAGTCTTCCTGATGGATCCTGAAGAATCCGTGCGAGAGCGCGATCCGGTCCACTTCGCCCACGACGAGATCCGACCCGTTCCCGAGGACGGCGCAGCCGATCTCGCTGCCGACGACGGCCTCTTCGATCAGCACCTTCGAGTCGTACTGCCGTGCCGTTTCCACCGCACTCGGAAGTTCCTCTTCCCGGGACACCTTGGTGACGCCGAAGGAGGATCCCGATCGGGCCGGCTTCACGAAGACCGGATAGCTGAGCCGGGCGGGATCGATGGTCTCGTCCGCCGTGACGGTCCAGAAGTCCGGCGTCGCGATCCCGGCGCTCCTGGCGACGACATAGGCAAGGGATTTGTCCATGCACAGAGCGGAACTCTGGACGTCGCAGCCGATGTAGGGGATGCCGGCGAGTTCCAGCAGACCCTGCATCGCGCCGTCCTCGCCGAGCCTGCCGTGCAGCACGGGCAGCACGACGTCCAGACGGATCGTTTCGTAGCACCCCTGCTCCAGAGTGAGCAGTCCGTGCACGTCGCTGCCCGGCGACAGCACGACGGGGCGGCAGTCGCCGTTCTCCCACTCCCCGTCGGGCCCGTCGCAGAGCTTCCAGGCACCGCTCTTCGTGATCCCGACGTAGAAGGGTTCGTACTTCTCGAGATCCAGGTTCCGGGCCACCTCTCGCGCGGACTTGACGGAGACGAAGTGCTCCTCGGAACGGCCCCCGAAGATGATGCCGACCTTCAACCTAGCCATGCTGACTCCTGCTTTCGAATGCCAGGCAGTTGGTGAGAGAGTTCTCCACGGTGTCGCGCAGGGCGTGATCCGTGTAGTAGGCGGTGTGCGGACTGATGAGCGCGTTCGGCAGTTCCTGCAGCCGCAACAGCGCCTTGCTTTCTATGGGTTTGTCCCGGCAGTCGGCGTAGAAGACGCCTTCCTCGCCCTCGACGACGTCCAGCGCCGCGCCGCCCAGCCTGCCGTTCTCCAGCTCCTCCACCAGGGCCTCGGTGTCGATGAGCCCACCACGTCCGGTGTTGACGATCAGCGCGCCGTCCTTCAGCCGCGCCAGGCGTTGCCGATCCAGCAGGTGGTGCGTGGCCCCGGTGAGCGGCACGTGCAGCGTGACCAGGTCGCTGCGCCGCAGCAGTTCATCGAGCGGGACGTGCTCGACAGCGGCACCGGGACGACTCACTGAGCGGTTGTCATGGGCCAGCATGCGGCAACCGAAACCCCGCAGTCGCTCCAGGACCGCCGCGCCGATACGGCCCGTCCCGATCACGCCGACGGTCAGGTCGCGCAGCTCCCTCCCGCGCACGTCACTCAGTCGGTAGTCGTGCGTGTCGGTGCGACGGACGATGGCTTTCGCATCCCGTACCGCCATCAACATGAGCATCAGCGTGTAGTCGGCCACGCTGTCCGGCGAGTAGGAGACGTTCTCGACGAGGATGCCGATGCGGTCCGCGTACGCCGTGTCGATGTGGTTGTACCCGATGCTCCGCGTGGAGATGTAGCCCACGCCGGCTTCACCGAGGGCACGCAACGTGGCACGGGTGACCGGAGTCTTGTGGCCGACGCTGATGCACCGGCTGCCGGAGGCCAGTCCACTGTTGGCCTCGGACACCGGTGCGTCGGTGATGGCCGGCTGCACACCGAAGCGGGGCGCCAGCTCGCGGAACAGAACGGCTTCGTCCGGACCGCACCCGTAGATGGTGATACGGGTCCTTTCGCTGTGGGTCATGCCCCCAGTCAAGGCGGTCTGCCGTATCCGGAGCGTATGTGGTTTTCGATATGCCCGTGATACGTCCGACTCCCTTGACTGGAGGCATGACCTACCCAACACCAGGCACGGCCTCCGGGGAGCCGGCGTGATCCCGCTCAGCCTCGCCGAGATCGCCGGGATCGTCGGCGGAAGGGCCGAGGGCGACAGCTCCGTGACCGTGACCGCGCCGGCCGTGCTCGACAGCCGACAGGCCGAGCCGGGCGGCCTCTTCGTCGCCTTCGCCGGCCGGCACGCCGACGGCCATGACTACGCGGAACAGGCCGGGCGGGCCGGTGCGGTGGTCGTGCTCGGCTCCCGGCCCACGCCGCTGCCCACTGTCGTCGTCGAGGACGTCCAGAGCGCGCTGCAGCTGCTCGCCGCCCATGTCGTGGCCCGGCTACGCGACGGACTGACCGTCGTCGGGGTGACCGGCTCGCAGGGCAAGACCGGCACCAAGGACCTGCTGCGGGCGGTGCTTTCGGGCGCCGGGCCGACGGTCGCCACGGCCGGCTCGTTCAACAACGAGTTCGGTGTGCCGCTCACCATGCTGCGCGCCGAGCCGGCCACCCGGTTCCTCGTCCTGGAGATGGGGGCCCGCCACGTCGGCGACATCGCCAAGCTCACCGGCCTGGTCGCACCCGACATCGCCGTCGTCCTCAACGCCGGCCTGGCCCACCTCGGCGAGTTCGGGTCGCGCGCCGCCATCGCCAGGACCAAGGGCGAACTGGTGCAGGGGCTCGCGCCCGGCGGCACCGCGATCCTCAACGCCGACGATCCCCGGGTGGCCGCGATGCGCGCGCTCACCGACGGTCCGGTTCTGACCTTCGGCCGGGCGGCCCACGCCGACGTACGGGCCCTCGACCTGGCCCTCGACCGGCACGGCCGGCCGTCCTGCACGCTGCGGACCGCCGCCGCCTCGGCTCACGTCACGCTGCCACTCATCGGCGCCCACCAGGCCCTCAACGCTTCGGCTGCCACGGCGGCAGCACTCGCGGCCGGGCTTCCCCTCGACCTGGCCACGGCGGCGCTGACCACCGCCTCGCTGTCGCCGTGGCGGATGGAGTCGCGCGGCCTCGCCTGCGGGGCGACGCTGATCAACGACTCCTACAACGCCAACCCCGACTCGACCCGCGCCGCCCTGGACGCCCTGGCGGCCATCGAGGGCGGGCGCCGCATCGCCGTACTCGGCGAAATGCTCGAGCTCGGCGACGACAGCGTGGAGGAGCACCGCGCCGTCGGGGCGTACGCCGCCGCCCGGGCCGACGTGGTGGCCGCCGTCGGTGCGGGAGCCCGGCCGATCGCCGACGGTGCGGGAGAGCGGTCAGTGGTCCTCGCCGACAACGACGCGGCCGTCGACTGGCTGCGCGACCGCCTCGCCGCCGGTGACGTCGTACTGGTCAAGGCTTCCCGCGGGGTGCGCCTCGACCAAGTCGCCGCCGCGCTCGCGTAGTCGGCGGTGCGGCTCAGCGTCCGCGCCGCCTCATGTAGAGGTCGAAGACCCGGTAGACCACCGGTCGCAGCGGCAGGTCCCACTCGCCGACGTACCTCACCGCCCGGCCGCCGGTGCCGACTTTGAACTGGACCAGGCCGACGTGCGGGTCGTCGGCGTCGAGGGTGGGGGTGATGCCGCGCAGGTCGTAGACGTCGCAGCCGGCCGCGAGCGCGTCGCGGATCATCGCCCACTGGCAGGCGTTGGAGCCGCGCACCTCGCGCTTCGCGGTGGCGGAGGCGCCGTAGGAGTACACCGCGTGGGCCCCGACCCGGACCAGGACGGTGGCGGCGACCAAGTCGCCCTGGTGGTGGGCCAGGTAGAGCGCGATCCGCTCGGGGTCCTCGGCGCGCAGCGCCGCGAACATGGTCTCGAAGTAGCGCAGCGGACGGGGCGTGAAGTGGTCACGCTCGGCGGTGTGGACGTAGAGGTCGTGGAACGCCTTCAGGTCTTCCGGCTCCCCGCCGCCGACCGTGACCTCGACGCCCTCCTTGGCCGCCTTCTTGATGTTGCGGCGCCACAGCTGGTTCATGCCCCTGAACAGCTCGTCCTCGGTCCTGCCTGCCAGCGGGACCACGTACTTGAACTGCGGATGCCCGACCCCGAACCCGTCCTGCGGGTTCTGCGGCAGCCAGCCCGCCTCCTTCAGCCTGCTGCTCACCCGGGCGCCGACCGGGTCGCCGCCCTGCCGCGGCAGATCGGTCAGCCGGCGGATGTCCGGGTCGGCGATGCCCTCCTTGACCTGGGCGGCGCTCCAGCTGTCCGTCTCCACCGGCGGGCCGAGCCGGATCGCGAACGCGCCGTGCTCCTTGAGGTACGCGGCC
The DNA here is from genome assembly GCF_053596495.1 of Kitasatospora sp. NPDC001683. Classification (NCBI taxonomy): domain Bacteria; kingdom Bacillati; phylum Actinomycetota; class Actinomycetes; order Kitasatosporales; family Streptomycetaceae; genus Kitasatospora; species Kitasatospora sp. NPDC001683. The sequence continues at coordinate 69,243 of NZ_JBSFGK010000038.1, read as the reverse complement.
AGCGGATCGAGCCACGGACCGATCTCACCGCTCCAGTCGATGACCGGACCCTCGGGTAGGTACGCCAGCGTGAAGCGGTCGAGCCGCGGCACCGGGCGGTGCAGGACGAGCCCGGCACCGACCAGGCTCCGACCGTCGAACCAGCCGAGGGACTCGCTGCGCCACTCGGTCTTGACGCGGCCCCACGCCGGGGTCTGCAGGAAGCTGACCGACCGCTGGGCCCGCACGAACGCCAAGTGCTCGGCGGCGCTGATCGGCCTGACGACGAGCTTCCCGGCTGCTGCTGTCCCGGCTGCGGTTCGACGTGGTTCGCTGGAGGAGTTGTAGGACATGTCGCCAGTCAATCTATCGGGGTGTTGCCTGGGTGTATGCGTTTCTCGATACGCTGACGATATGTCACCACCCGGCAACTCACGGCGTTACCAGCTGATTCCGGCCGCCACCGGCCGGTGATCGCTGCCCGTGGCCGGCAACAGCCACGCGCTCTTCGGTTCCACACCGCGGACCAGGATCTGGTCGATCCGCACCACCGGGAACTCCGCCGGCCAGCTGAAGCCGAACCCGTCCCCGGCCACGTCCTGGGCCGACCGCAGCTGCGAGGTGAGGCCGTCGAACGCACGGTCGTCCATGGAGCCGTTGAAGTCACCGAGCACCAGCACCCGCGCACTGCGATCGGCGGCGACCGCCCCGGCGAGCTTCGTCGCGCCGACGTCCCGCGTGTCCGTCCAGAAACCGCCCCTGGGCATCACCCGCACGGAACCCAGGTGCACCACGTACACCGCCAGCGGCCCCTTCTCGGTGGCCACCGTGGTGCGCAGCGCACGAGTCGGCTCCACCGGGACGTCCTCGGGCCGCGGCTTCCCGGCCGACGGGCCGGCCGTGTCCCACAGGACGTCGACCGGCCGGGTGTCGGACAGCGGAAGCTTGCTCCACAGCCCGACCGTGCCCTGCACGGTGTGGTGTGGGTACGCCTTCGCCAGCTCCGTCTCGTACGTGCCCGTGGACCGGTCGGTCAGCTCCTCGAGCGCCAGCACGTCGGCGCCGGAGGCGGCCAGGTCACGGGCGGTGCCGGCCGGATCACGGTTGTCGGCGTTCACGTTGTGGCTGACCACCGTGAGATCGCCGCCCTGGTGGGACTTGTCGCCGAGCAGCCCGCCGAAGAGGGTCAGCCACACGGTGACCGGCAACAGCAGCGCGACGACCGCGGAGGCGGAGCGGCGCCACAGCGCCCCGGCGAGCAGCACCGGGACGAACAGACCGAACCACGGCAGAAAGGTCTCCACCAGACTGCCCAGCCCGGCCCACTCCGGGAGCTGCCCGTGCAGCAGCAGAAGCAGGCCGAGCAGCAGCGCACACGTCGTGAGCACCGGGCCGCGCTTCCACCGGCCCGGCCGGGAGCCGCCCGCGGGCCGGGTTCCTTCGTTGTCGGCCGCCGGGCCGCGCTGCCCGGTCTCGGCCGTGTCCACCTGTGTCATCGTCTGCTCTCCTCGGGACATGCCACAAGAAAAGCCGACCGGACGTTGCCGGCACGTATGCGGTTTTCGACACGCGGACGATATGTGCCGGCGGATAGCCTTTTCGGCTAGGACCAGTGCCATTCGGCCCGGTCGAGCAGATGACCGGACTTGACTCCCTTGCGCGAGCACCATTCCTCGAACTCGGCGATCTGCTGAAGCTGGTAGGAGTCCTCGTTGTAGCTGGTGGCCATCACATGGCCGAGCCAACTCTCCTCGCCCATGGCGTAGATGTACACCTCCTGGGCCCCCAGCTCGGTGACGATCGCGCTCGCCTGCTCCGCGTTGGAGCCGGACAGTTTGCGGGTCTCGCTCATCTTCTTCGGGATCGGCTTGGTGAACAGCGGCTGGTACTTCCAGTTCATCGGCGCACCGTCGCACTCCATGCCGAGGAACGCGATGTCGACCGGTCCGAGATGCCGGCGGACGTAGCGGTAGAGGACCGGATCGAGGCCGGAGGAGTCCGCTCCCACGTAGACGGACTTCCCGCCGAGACGGATCCAGTAGGTCGCCTTGGCGCGGATGTCGAGATCGGCGTGCTCCCCGAAGAACGGAGTGGCGACGATCTTCCCGCCGGGGAAGGCCACCTCGTCGAAGTCGTCCACCTCGATGACGGGGAGCCCGAGGCATTTCAGGAAGAGCGCCGGCGATGGGTCGCACAGATTGCCGCGCGAGCTCCTCGGCACGACGAACGTGCCGACCCGGCCGCGCAGTTGGAGCAGGGTCTCGGACACGAGATGGTCGGAATGCCCGTGCGTGATGAGGACGTAGTCGATGTGGTCGGGCAGGTCGTCATAGGTGTACCGGCCGGTCGCGCTGGTGTCGGCGCTGATGAACGGGTCCGTGAGGATCGACACCTCGGGCGTCTGCAGGAGGAGGCAGGCATGCCCCAGGTAACGGATCCTGGCGCCGGCCGCGACGTGGCGGTCGGCGGCCAGTCCTGGCTCCGCGACCAGCAGGCGGGACAGTTGGGCGGCTTGCGCGTCGCCGAGTTCCAGCGCCTCGCGGAGCGCGGCCAAGGTGGTGGGCCGGATCCTGGAGCGGAACAGCTCCTCGATGCCGGGGTGCCGGAAGGGGATGGCCAGCTCCAGCACGTCGGGCGAGGGCAGCCGTGGGGTGCTCATCACGAACGGCCGCTCGATGCCCGACTCCACCGAGAGCTGAACCGACTGGCGGTCCTGGGCGTAGGCCTTGCTCTGGTAGACGAGCGGCTCCAGGAAGTGCAGCGAGGCCACGTTGCCGGTGTCGTAGGCGACCTCCACCAGGCCCGCCAGTTCGGGGGGCAGCTTCGGGTAGAGCGGCCTGAGGTCGTAGCCGGTCGCCTCCTCCCGGACGATCTCCTCGGCCTCCGCGATCGCCTGGGCGAACCGGATGATGTCCGCGCGGTCGCGCCGGATCGCCGCCAGCAGCGCCTCGACCTCGCCCTTCCGCTCCCCCTCGATGCCGACGAAGAATCCGCCGCGGAACTTCGGATCGCGGCTGCCCGAGAAGTGCCAGTCCGGGGTCTGCAGGTAGGACTCCAGCATCGGGATCTGCCGGAAGGTGAGGTACATGGCGCCGGTCACCGGAGCCAACGTGTACAGCTGGGCGTAGAACCGGTCGACCAATGGCTCGATGATGGTGTCGGACCGGAGAAAGAGCCGTTCCTCAGTCACTTGTGCTCCTCACGATCGAACGGCTACCGGGCTGCGCCGGGCAGCCACTTCATTCCGTCGGGCGAAACCGCCAGCCCGCCCGGGAACACCGGTCCCCCGGGCGCGGGCGCCCCCTCGCCCCGTGCCGCGAGCGCCTCCTCGCCGGACGACACTCCGGCGGCCAGATCCACGAACGACTCCGGTTCGGGGTGCTCGTCGCCGGTCGCCGCGTGGAACGCCGCGAGGAGCTCGGAGAACGCCCCGAACTCGCGGCGGTACCGCGCCTCGAACTCCGTCAGGGTGGTCTCCTCGTCCAGATCGCCCGCGAGGACGGTGTTGATCGAACGGGCGGCCAGCAGGGCGCTGTAGGTCGCGAGATGGACGCCGCTGGAGAACAGCGGGTCGACGGAACACGCGGCGTCCCCCACCAGGATCATCCCCGGACGCCAGAACGTCGTCCGGTGGTAGGCGTAGTCCTCGCGGACTCGCAACTTCCCGTACTTGCCGGCCGTCACCCGCATCCCCTCCGAGAGCAGATCCGAGATGGTCGGGCATTCGGCGATCAGGGCCTTGAACGCCTCCTCCCGGTCGTCCTGGAGCTTCACGGCCATCTCCCCGCGCACCACCGCACCCACGCTGGTGAGCCCGCCGAACAGCGGGACGTACCAGAACCAGCCCTTGTCGAAGCTCACGCTCAGCGTGTCACCCGAACGCGGCTCCGGCAGCCGCTTGCAGCCGTTCCCGAAGTAGCCGGCCAGCGCCAGACCGCGGAAGGACTCCGCGTGGTCGCGAGTGCCGCCGACGCTGGAGGACAGCGGGCTCGCATGGCCTGACGCGTCGATCACGAAACGCGCGCCGACCTCGTGCTCGCCGCCGTCAGCGTCGAGGTACCGCAGGCCGGTGACCCGGTCGCCCTCCTCGACCACCCCGGTGACCGAGCAGCCTTCACGAACCACCACGCCCTTGCGCTTGGCGTTGTTCAGCAGGATCTCGTCGAACCGCGCCCGATCCGCCTGGTAGGCGAACGACGTCGAGCCGGTCAGTCGCGATGACGCCTCGAAGGAGAAGGACCACGGCTCCGGCCGAGCGCCCCACTGGAACGTCGCACCCCGCTTCACCGGAAAGTCCGTCTCCGCCAGTTCGTCCGTGACGCCGAGCATCCGACACACCCCGTGAACGGTGGACGGGAGCAAGGACTCACCGACCTGGTAACGCGGAAACACCTCTTTCTCCACCAGGAGCACCCGGTGGCCCTGCATGGCCACCAGGGAGGCCGCGGTCGAACCCGCCGGCCCACCCCCCGCCACCACCACGTCGAACGCTTCCGCCGACATCTCCCACCGTCCCTCGATCGATCGCTGATCCGTCGTGGCGTCCGCTACCAGGTGACCGGCAACCGGTCCGGGCTGTCTATGAACGCATTGCGGAACTCCACTTCCTCGGCCGGCACGGCCAGGCTCAGTCCGGGGAACCGTCGCCACAGTGCCTGATAGGCGATGCGGAGCACCGCCCTTGCCACCGCGGCGCCCACGCAGTGATGGATGCCGTGCCCGAATCCGACGTGCGGGAGCTGTTCGCGGTTCGCGTCGAGGAGATGGGGATCCGGCGTCAACCCCTCGTCCCGGTTGGCCATGAGGATCGAGCAGAGGACGTACTCCCCCGCCCTGATCAGCTGCCCGCCGACGACGACGTCCCTGACGGCCATGCGCGGAGTCGGCTGCTGCACGGCCGAAAGGAAGCGCAGCAGTTCGTTCACCACGCGGTCGGCCTCCTCGCGGGAGGCGAAGAGCAGCCGCCTCTGGTCGGGATGGTCGAGCAGCGCGAGGACCCCGAAGCCGATCATCCCGGCGACGCTCTCGACGCCGCCGAGGATCAGCGCCGTACAGACGCCCCTCAACTCCTCGTCGCTGATCCGCTCGCCGTGCTCACGCACCAGCGTGCCGAGGAACCCCTCGTCGGGCGCCTTCCGCTGCCGGGTGATGAGAGCGTTCAGGTACCGGTTGAACGCCGCGCTGTCCGCCGCCCGGGCCTTGTACCCGCGGCTGAGGTCGACGTTCTGCCTGACGCGGCGGATGAACTCGCTCCGATCGTCGCGCGGGACCCCGAGCAGCTCGCACAGGGCCTCGCCGCCGACCGGGTCGGCGAACAGCACCTGGAGGTCCGCGGGCGGTCCCGCGGCCTCCATCGCGTCGAGGTGCTCCTCGATGATGCCCTCGATCGCGGGCTCGAGCCGGCGGATCCGTCGGACCGTGAACTCGGGCGTCAACATCCGCCGCAGCCGCGTGTGTTCGGGCGGATCGTAGATCGAGATCTGTCCGGCCAGCTCCGGCGGGACCGGCACCCCTTCGCCGCTGAGCGGTTGTGCCTCGGTCAGCCGGAGCCGCGTCGTGAAGTTCTCGTGATCACCGAGGATCTCGCGCACCACGTCGTAGCCCATGGCTTGCCAGACGTAGTCCGTGCTCATCTGATCGGACGCGTTCCCCTCGATCCGGATCAGCGGGCCGTGCGCCCTGAGGGCGAACATGTCCTCGTGCGGATCGTAGAGCGTCCTCCTCATGTAGTTCGCCGTCGGTCGCACGATCGGCGCGGCCTCATCCACGGTAGGGCATCCACTTCATCCCGTCGGGCGAGGTCACCAGCCCGCCCGGGAACACCGGCTCCTCGGGCGCGGCGTCCTCACCGAGCACCGCTCGCATCTGGACCTGGCCGCCCTCCTGCATCACCTGCTTGACCACGTGCGACGTGAACATCGGCACCATGTCCCCGCCACCGCCGGCGGCCATGTCGTCGACGGCCGCGGCGAACTCGGCGCTGTGCTCGGCGATCCTGGACGCGAGCGCCGCCTCGCCGGACGACACCCCGCCGACCAGGTCCACGAACGATTCCAGCTCCGTGTGCTTGTTGTTCGTGACCTTCTTGGCGTGCCAGAAGTACGACTCCTCGTTCACGTTCATCTCGTAGAACGACACGAGGAACTCGTAGAACACCCCGTATTCGCGGCGGTACCGGGCCTCGAACTCGTCCAGGGCGGTCTTCTCGTCCAGGTCGCCCGCGAGAACGCTGTTGATCGAACGGGCCGCGAGCAGGGCGCTGTAGGTCGCCAGGTGAACGCCGGAGGAGAATACCGGGTCGACGAAACACGCGGCGTCGCCCACGAGGATCATTCCCGGGCGCCAGAACGTCGTCTGGCGGTAGGAGTAGTCCTTGCGCACCCTCAGTTCCCCGTAGTCCCCGGTCGTCACCCGACGCGCGTCCGACAGGTATTCCGAGATCAGCGGACATTCGGCGATCAGGGCCTCGTAGGCCGCTTCCCGGTCCCCCTGGACCTTCTCGGCCATTTCCCTGCGGACTACCGCGCCGACGCTGGTGAGCGTATCGCTCAGCGGAATGTACCAGAACCAGCCGCTGTCGAAGGCGACGCTCAGGATGTTTCCCGAATAGGGCTCCGGGAGCCGTTTGCCGTTCTCGAAGTAGCCGAACAGCGCCAGGCTCCGGAAGAACTCCGAGTAGTCGCGAGTGCCGCCGACGCTGGAGAACAGCCGGCTCTTGTTGCCCGACGCGTCGATCACGAAACGCGCGCTGACCTCGTGCTCTCCGCCGTCAGGGTCGAGATAGCGCAGGCCGGTGACCCGGTCGTCCTCCTCCACGACTCCGGTGACCGAGCATCCCTCACGGACCGTCACACCCTTGCGCTTGGCGTTGTTCAGCAATATCTCGTCGAAGCGCGCCCGCTCCACCTGATAGGCGAACGAGGTCGGCCCGGTCATCCGCGGGGACACCGCGAAGGAGAACGTCCACGGTTCCGGCCTGGCCCCCCACCGGAAAGTACCGCCGCGCTTCACCGGGAAATTCGCCGCCGCGAGTTCCTCGGTGACGCCGAGCATCCGGCACACTCCGTGAACGGTGGACGGAAGCAACGACTCACCGATCTGGTACCGCGGGAAAACCTCTTTCTCCAGCAGGAGCACCCGGTGGCCCTGCATTGCCACCAGGGAGGCCACGGTCGAGCCCGCCGGCCCGCCACCCGCAACCACCACGTCGAACGTTTCCACCGACATCTCCCACCATCCCTCAATTGAGTTCTTTGCGATTGTCCAGCCCGATGGATCGCCGCTCAAGCCGTCCATCCGGTCACCACTCGACCATCAGACTGCTGAGTCCGTATGCAGGGGTGCTCAGCCGGAACGCGGTCGCCCCGGCGGGATCCGCCAGCCGCAGCCCGGGAAAGCGTCGCCAGAGCGCGGTGTAGGCGATGCGCAGTTCGAGACGGGCGAGCGCGGCTCCCAGGCAGTGGTGCACACCGTGCCCGAACGCGACATGAGGGACGGGTTCCCGGGTGACGTCGAGGCGATCCGGGTCCGGCAGCAGGGCGGGGTCGCGGTTGGCCGTCGGGAGAGAACAGAGGACCGTCTCCCCTGCCCTGATCACCTGGTCGCCGACGACGGTGTCCTCGATGGCGGTTCGGGGCGTCGGAGCATAGGGGACCGTCAGGTACCGGATCAGCTCGTCGACCGCCCGGTCCGCCGACTGGGTGTCACCCCGCAGCGCGGCGATCTGCTCGGGGTTCCGCAGCAGCGCCAGCACGCCCAGGCCGATCATGCCGGAGATGTTGTCGTCTCCGGCCAGCATCATCTGTACGCAGACGCCCCTCAGCTCCTCATCGGTCACCGAGTCGCCGTGTTCGGCGGCGACCGTACCGACGAGCCCGTCGCCGGGATCCTTCCGTTCCCTGGCGACCATGGTCACGAGGTAGCGGGAGAACGCCTCGCCGGCGGCCGCCCGCCTCCGATCGCTGAGCGAAGCGTCGAGATGTCGGTGGCAGAGTTGGAGGAACCTGTCGCGGTCGTCCCGCGGTACCCCGAGCAGCTCGCACAGCACGGGGCCGGGTACCTGGTCGGCGAACATCCCGATCAGGTCCGCGGGGGCCCCCTCCCGCTCCATCGCGTCGAGGCGTTCCGTCACGATCTGTTCGATGTACGGGGCCAGCCGCCGGATCTGACGTTGGGTGAACCCCGGGGCCAGCAGACGCCGGAGCCGGGTGTGCTCCGGCGGGTCGTAGTCCATCAGGTTGCCGACCAGCTCACGCGGCCGGAAGACGCCCTTCCCGCCGATCTCGTCGTTCCGGTCGAAACGCCGGCGCGTACTGAACCGGGTGTGATCGCCGAGGACTTGCCGGACGACCGCGTGCCCGGCGGCCAGCCAGGTGGTCGTCGCCTCCGCTCCGGATCCGATCGTGATCCTGGTGAGCGTTCCGGCGGCGCGCAGCTCGTCGGCCGGGTCGAAGCCCTGCCGACGCGTGTGTATCGGGGGCCTGTCGTCACCACTCAAGAGGAAGCTCCTCCACGGCGAAGGGCTCGGGCCGGCCCGGCTTGAACCGCAGGTCCTCCTCGGGAACGGCGAGCCGCAGCGACGGGAACCGGCGGAGCACCGCCGGCAGGGCGACCTGCAGCTGGAGCCTGGCCAGCGGTGCCCCGAGACAATGGTGGATTCCGTGTCCGAACGCCAGGTGCTTCGGGTTCTCACGGGTGATGTCGAAGCGGTCGCCCCGCGGACGGTTGACCGCCATCGTGGAGCAGGTCAGGACGTCTCCGGCCCGGATGTCGCGTCCGGCGACGCGCACGTCCGTGAGCGCGACCCGAGGGGTCGGGGCCTCGATGATCGAAGCATGCCGCAGCAGCTCCTCGATCGCGCCGTCCACGAGTTCGGGACGTTCGCGGAGCAGCGCCGCCTGGTCGGGATGGGTCACGAACAGGAGCACCGCGACCGCCAGTTGGGAGGCCATCTGCTCAGCTGCCATGACCAGGTTGCCCTCGGCGAGCCCGGCCAGTTCCTCGTCGCCGACCTCCGCCCCGTGCTCGCGCACGATGACACCGATCAGTCCCTCGCCGGGATCGCGGCGCTTGCGGGCCACGAGCTTCTTCGTGTACTCGACGACGCCCATCCCCGCAGAGGTCCGCTGCCGGGGGAGCCTGCTTCCCCTGCTCTCCCGGATCATCCGCGACAGCTCGGCCTGGTCGTCACGGGGGACGTCGAGGAACTCGCAGGCGATGAGCGCCGGGATGGGCCAGGCCGCGTACCTGACGAAGTCGACCGGCGACCCCACGTTCTCCAGATCGTCCAGGCATTCCTCGACGATTTCCTCGACCCGCGGCCGCAGCCGTTCCATCCGCCGGACCGAGTAGGCCGGGGCCACGGTCCTGCGCAACCGGGTGTGGTCCGGCGGGTCGTACGCCTGCAGGATTCCCGGCAGCTCGGCCCGTTCGGCCGCGTCGTCGGCCGGGCGCATGGAGCTGAACCGCTCGGGATCGCCGAGGATCTCCCGGACCTCGTCGTACCCGGTGACCAGCCATTGCTTGCGGCCGCCCATTCCGGGCTGGGTGTCGTACTCGTGCAGCGGCCCCTCGTCCATCAGGCCGTGGAGCTCCGGCACGGGATCGAGCCGGTGCCGCTGGTGCGGCAGGGGAAGTGCCATCGGTCCTCCCTGGGTTTCCGGTGCTACCAGTCGAGCAGCAGGGCTTCCACGTCGAACGGCGGCGGCCCCAAGGTGATCTCGCGGTGCGGTTCGGCCAGCCGCAGGGTGGGGAAGCGGTGCGCCAGCGCCGGAATCGCGACCCGGAACATCAGCTCGGCCAGAGCTCTGCCGAGGCAGTGGTGGATGCCGTACCCGAACGCCAGGTGTTCCGGCCGAGCACGGGTGATGTCGAACTCGTCGTCCGCGCCCGGGTAGTTCCGGCGGTTGGCGGCCAGCAGGGAACAGGTGACGGTGTCGCCGGCCTTGACGAGGTGGTCCCCGATGCGCACGTCCCGCGTCGCGACCCGTGGATGGGTCTTCTCGTCGGTCGTGAGGTACCGGATCACCTCGTCCAGCCAACCCGGTACGGTGTCGGGCTTCTCCCGTAGCACGGCGAACTGCTCGGGCGCTTCGACCATCAGCCACGCGCCCGCCGCGAGCAGACGGGCCACCTGGTCGGCGCCCGCGCCCATGACGAACGCGGCCACCCCGGTCAACTCGGCGTCCGTGATGGCGTCACCGTGTTCGCGCACCACGACGCCGAACATGTCGTCGCCGGGATCGCGGCGCGAGTTGGCGACGTGCTGCTTCATGTAGGTCATGAACTTGTTCCCCGCGGCGGTGCGCCTCCTGCCCGACCGGTCGGTCCGGCTGGCGAGCAGGACCCGGGCCAGATCCGCCTGGTCGTCCCGGGGAATGCCGAGGAAGTCGCAGGTCGCCGGTGTCGCCACGGCCCATCCGAAGTGCGGGACGAAGTCCACCGGGCCGCCGAGTGCCTCGATGGTGTCCAGGCTGTCCTGGACGATCTGCTCGACCTGCGGCCGGAACGCCTGCATCCGGCGGACGGAGAACGCGGGAGTCATCATCCGCCGGAGCCGCGTGTGCTCCGGCGGGTCGTACTGGGTGAGGAAGCCGGGCCAGATGAAGCCGGCCGCGGTCCCGCCGTAGAGCAGGCGCGCGCTGAACCTGTCCGAGCCGAGGACCTGCCGGACCTCCTTGATCCCGGTGGCGAGCCACGCGGTCCGCCCCTCGGCGGAGTCCTCGGTTCCCAGGACGGTCAGGTCGCCCTCGCTCATCAGGGCGTGGAGCTCGGGCAGCGGATCGAACCGGTTCCTCCGGTGCAACTGCGTCGCCCGGAGGACGTTGATCTTCTCGAACATGCCGCGGGTCCTTTCGTCTCATCCGGCCGGTGTGCACGGGATGAGGGTCTCGGGGCGGTCGGACGAGCGTCGAGCTCGTCCAACCGCCCACATTGAGCGGCTGGACACCGCTCAGCCGTCGATTTCCGCGATCAGGCTCTTCGGCCGGAGGTCGGTCCAGTTCTCCTCGACATAGGCGAGGCAGTCCTGGCGGGTGGCCTCGCCGTGGACGGGGGTCCAGCCGGCCGGCACCTCGGCGAAGGCGGGCCACAGGGAGTGCTGGCCCTCGTCGTTGACGAGCACGAAGAAGGAGCCGTCCTCGTTGTCGAAGGGGTTGGTCATGGTGGTGTCCTTTCCGCTACGGCCGCGGCCGGAGCTTCTCGGCGACGATGGCCCCGATCCGGGCCAGCGACGCGGGCTGCATCATCTCGTTGTGGTCGGCGGGGATCTCGTGGTGCTCCACGGTCCCGCTGGTCAGGGGCTGCCAACTGGCGATCGCCCAGTCGACGGGCATGTGCGGCGGGCGGTCCCGCGAAGCGATGAACAGCAGGATGTCGCCGGCGAAACTCGGGGCGTCGTGCCTCGGCCCGACCTCGGCGAGGTTCCGCATCACCTCTTCCAGGCGTGCCCGAGCCCCGTCTCCCCTGACCAGTCCGGCGGCGAGGTCCATCTGCTGTTCCTTCAGCTTGTCGACGGTCTCCTGGGCAGGCCCGTCGCCGCGCGCCTTCTTCCCCATGTAGGTGGGGTAGGCGTCGAGCAGCGCGAGCATGCCGACCCGCTCGCCCTCGGCCTCGAGCAGCGCGGCCATCGTCTGCGCGATCCGCCCGCCGAGGGACCAGCCGAGCAGGTGGTACGGCCCGGTCGGCTGCACGGTGCGGATCTGCGAGACGTAGTCGGCCGCCATCTCGTCGACGCCGCCGGGCAGGGCTTCGCTGCGGGCCAGGCCGCGCGCCTGGATTCCGTAGACCGGCTGGTTCGCCGGGAGCTCCCGCAGCAGCGGTCCGTAGTTCCAGCTCAGGCCGCCGCTCGCGTGGACGCAGAACAGCGGCGGACGGTCGCCGCCGGGGCGCAGCGGCAGCAGGACCTCGAAGTCGCCCGTGGCGGTCTTCACCGTGCCGCTGGACCGCCGCCGCTCGCCCAGGAGGGTCAGGGTTCCGGCCGCGGACCAGCGGGCGAGCGAGCCGGTGCGCAGCATGCGCCGCCCCTCGGTCCCGAACGGGCAGGCCAGGCTCTGCTCGGCCGGGACCGCGTCGGCCGCGGGGCCGGTGACGTAGAGATCGCCGACGGCTCCGGGCGCGACGGGGCGCAGCAGTTCGTCGAGCACGAGCGCGCCGAGCGGGCCGTCCTGGGCCAGGTCGGCCACTGCCGGGGGCACGGATCCGGTCCACACGGCCGGGGCCTCGGCCGGACGCTCGCGTTCGACGTCGTCCAGCAGGATGTCCAGGTCGCTGACGCGCCGGTGGGGGTCCTCCGCCACCTGTTCCAGGACGCGGATCAGCCGTCGTGCCAGCGATTCGGCCGTGGCCCCGTCGAACAGGTCGGTGGCGTAGCGGAGGTCGCCGTCGATGCCGGCGCCGTGGTCGCCCTCGTCGCGGTGCTCGGTGAGCTTGAACGCGAGGTCCAGCTCGATGGCCTCGGGCCGGCCGGGTTCGACACTGGTGCGCAGGGCCGGCAGTTCCGTCGCGGCCCACGCGCCGGCGTCCTCCTCGGCCACCTCCAGGCCGACCTGGAACACCGGGTGGCGGGAGAGCGAAGCGGGCAGGTCCAGCAGATCGACGATCCGCTCGAAGGGGACGTCCAGGTGCTGGCGGGCGTCCCGGACGGTCTCCTGCACCCGGGTGAGGACCTCCAGGAAGGTCGGGTCGCCCGCGACGTCGGTGCGCAGGGGGAACGGCCGGGCGAACGGCCCGATCATCGGCTCGAGGTCGATGAGGTCCTCGTCCCGCGGCAGCGTCGTGCCGATCACGAGGTCGTCGCCCGCGCCGTACCGGGTCAGCAGCATGGCGAGCGCGGCGTGCACCAACTGGTGGGCGTCCGCGCCGGACGGGTCCACGGCCGCCAGCAGCCGGGCGTGCGCGGCGCCGTCCAGCCGCAGCGCGATCGTGCCGGCCCGTCGCGACGGGACGGCCGGGCGCGGACGGTCGAAGGGGAGGACCGTGTCCCCGTCGATGCCGGCGAGGTGGTCCCGCCAGAAGGACATCTGGTCGTTGATCAGGCTCTCCTGCTCGCGCTCGCCCTCGAGCAGCCGTTGCTCCCAGATCGCGTAGTCGGCGAACTGCAGGGTCAGTGGCGCGCGCTCCGGGACCCGGCCCGCCCGCCGCGCGCCGTACGCGGCCGCCAGGTCGCGGAAGTACACGTCCAGCGAGTCGTCGTCGGCGGCGATCCGGTGCACCGTCAGCGCCAGTACGTGCTCGCGCTCCGCGACCGCGAAGAGGTCGCAGCGCCACGGCAGGTCACGGGTGAGGTCGAAGGGCCGCTCGGCCCGCTCGGCGAGCAGCCCGGGAAGTTCCTCCTCGGCGGCCGGAATCGGCGTCAGCCGAACCGCCGCGGAGTCATGGACGTGCTGGTGGACGGTCGTGGCCCGGCCGGGGAAGGTCGTCCGGAGGATCTCGTGCCGGGACGCGACGTCACCGAGCGCCGCCTCCAGTGCGGGCACGTCCAGACGGCCGCGCACGCGCAATGCGACCGAGGTGTGCAGGCCCGCGGTCGTCTCTCCGGGACGGGCCAGCAGCCAGGCGCGGAGCTGCCGGGCGGTGAGGGGCACCTGCTCCGGCCTGGTGGCGGCCTCCAGCGCGGGACGTGACTTCGCTGCCAGCGCGCGGGCGATGCCCGCGGGCGTGGGCGAGGAGAACAGCTGCCGGATGGGCAGGTCCGCGCCGATCTCCTCGCGGATCCGCGCGATGAGCCGCATGGCCAGCGCCGAGCTGCCGCCCAGGTCGTGGAAGGCGTCGTCGACGCCCACCCGCTCGAGGCCGAGGATCTCGGCGAACAGCGCGCACAGCACCTTCTCGGTCTCGCTCTCGGGGGCCTTCGCCGAAGCGCGTTCCGCGAAGTCGGGGGCGGGCAGGGCCCCGCGGTCCACCTTTCCGTTCGGAGTGACGGGCAGGCCCGGACGCAGGACGATCGCCACGGGGACCATGTAGGAGGGCAGGACGAGGCTCATCCGCCGCCGCATCTCCTCCACGTCGGCCTGGTTTCCGTCGGTGACGACGTAGCCCACCAGCCGCCGCTCGCCGGGCTCGTCCTCGCGCGCCACGGCGACCGCCTCGGTCACGCCCGGCTGGGCCGCCAGCACGGCCTCCACCTCGGCCAGCTCCACCCGGAAGCCCCGGATCTTCACCTGGTCATCGGCCCGCCCGACGAACACCGCCTCTCCGTCGCGGTTCCAGCGCGCCAGGTCGCCGGTTCGGTACATCCGCTCACCGGCGCGGAACGGGCACGCGACGAACCGCTCGGCCGTCAGGTCCGGCCTGCCGAGGTACCCGCGGGCCAGGCCGGTGCCGGCGATGTACAGCTCGCCGGTGATCCCCGGCGCGACCGGCCGCAGGAAGGCGTCGAGGACGTATATCCCGCGGTTCGCCATGGGGTGACCGATCGGCAGCTCGCTCCCGAGCACGTCACCGGGCTCGATCGGCTTCCACGTCGCGCACAGGGTGGTCTCGGTCGGCCCGTAGGTGTTCCGCACCCGCAGGCCGGGCTGGGCCCGCCGCAGGTTCTCCACCGCGTAGGCGGGGACGACGTCCCCACCGGTGCCGACCTCGATCAAGCCCGTGAAGCATTCCGGTGCCGCCTCCGCGAGGGCGCGGAAGGTTCCGGCGGTGAGGTGGACGGAGGTCGCGCCCCGTTCGACGGCCCGGCGCACCCCGCCGGCGTCCACCACTCCCGGCTCGGCGAGCAGGATCCGGCCGCCCGTGGCGAGCGGCACCCACATCTCGTAGACCGAGGCGTCGAAGACGTGCGTCGCGTGCATCAGCACGCCGTCCGCGGGACCGATCCGCCAGCCCGGGTCGCCCGCCAGACCGGCCACCGCGCCGTGGGTGACGGCCACGCCCTTCGGGACGCCGGTGGATCCGGACGTGTACATCACGTACGCCAGGTCGTCGGCGCGGACCCGGATCTCCGGAGCGGTGGCGGCCTGGTCGGCGACGGCCGCGCGGGTCTCCGGCGCGTCGAGGACGATGGCGTTCTCCGGCGCGACCGCGCTGGTCGCGGTCGTGCACACGACGGTCGCGACCCGGGGGTCGGCGAGTACGAGCGCGATCCGCTCGGCCGGGCTCCCCGCGTCGACCGGGACGAACGCGGCGCCCGCCTTCCAGATCGCCAGGAACGTGATCAGCAGGTCGGCGGACCTGTCCATGGCCACTCCGACCAGGGCACCGCGCCGGACGCCGCGCTCGGTGAGGTGTCCGGCCAGCCGGTTCGACGCCCGGTCGAGCTCGGCGTAGGTCAGGTTCGTACCGCTCGCATCGGTGATCGCCACCGCGTGGGGTGCGGCGGCGACCCGCCGCCCGAACAGCTCGACCATGGACTCCCCGGGCACCGGGCCCGTGGTCGCGTTCCAGTCGTCCACCACCACGGCGCGCTCGGCGACGCTCAGCAGGGTCAGCCGGCCGACCAGGACGTCGGGCTCGGCGACCAGCTGTTCCACCACCCGGACGAACGCGCCCAGGACGGATTCGGCGACCTCCCGGTCGAACAGACCCCGGTCGTAGTTGAGGATGACCGGCATCCGCTCGCCCGGCCCGGTGACCAGGGTGAACGGGTAGTGCGAGGAGTCGCGTCCCTTCCGCACGGGGCGCATGTCCAGGCCGTCGTGCTCCGACCGGTCGAGTCCGGTGCGGGGGAAGTTCTCGTAGATGACGAGGGTGTCGAAGACCGCTCCGGGTCCGGCGGCGGCCTGCGCCTCCTGCAGGCCGAGGTGCTGGTGGGGCATCAGCGCCGACTGGTTCCGCTGCAGCTCGGCGAGCGATTCGACGAACCGCCGCCCGCCGTCGAGCCGGACGCGCACCGGCAGGGTGCCGAGCAGCATGCCGACCATCGTCTCCACGCCGGCCAGCTCGGCCGGCCGTCCCGAGACGGTCGCGCCGAACACCACGTCGGTGCGGCCCGCCAGCTGTGCCAGCACGACGGCCCACACGCCCTGGACGACGGTGTTCAGCGTGAGCCCGTGGCCGCGGGCCAGCTGCGCCAGCTCGTTCGTCAGCTCCGGGGAGAGCTCGGCCAGCACCGTGTCGATGTCCGGGACTCGGCTCGGATCGGCCGGGACGACCGTGGAGGGGGTGTCCAGGCCGGCGAGCTCCTTCCGCCAGGCGGCCCGGGCCGCCTCCTTGTCCTGGCGGCCCAGCCAGGAGAGGTAGTCGCGGTAGGAGGTCGTCGCCGGCAGCCCGGACGGGTCCCCGCCCGCCGCGTAGATCGCGGAGAGCTCGCGGTGGATGATCGGCATCGACCAGCCGTCGGCCAGTACGTGATGAAGGGTGTGCACGAGCCGGTGGCTCTCCGGGCCGAGCCGGATCAGGTGCAGCTTCATCAGCGGGGCCGTCTCCAGCCGGAAGCGCTCGGCCAGCTCCTCCTCCGCCAGCCGCCCCACCTCACCGTCGGCCTGGTCGTCCGGGAGTCCGGACAGGTCCGTCTCACGCCACGGGAGTTCGACGTCACGTAGGACGACCTGCACCATCTGCGCGCCGCTGACGTACCGGAAGCAGACCCGCAGCGCGGCGTGCCGGTCCAGGAGCGCCTGCCAGGACGCCCTCAGACGCTCGGGGTCCAGCGGTCCCTCGATGCCGTAGACGGACTGCACGGTGTAGGTGTCCGGACCGTCCTTGTCGAGAGCGGTGTGGTAGAGCATCCCCTCCTGCAGCGGCGACAGGGGCCAGACGTCTTCCACACCGGAGCGCGGCTTCGCACGAGTGTTGTCAACGGTCATGATCTGCTCCTTGGGGAAGTCATTCATCGGCCGGCCCGGTCTGGAGTCGGTCCATCTGTTCGGGCGTGAGAGCCAGGAGCATGCCGTCCCGGGGCTCCGGCTGCCCGCTCTCCCCGCCCTCGGCCGGGAGCTCCTTGGCGAGCACCGCCAGCCGTTCGGGCGTCTTCTCCTCGAACACTTGCCAGGGCGACAGCTCCAGCCCTTCGCCGCGAAGCCGGGCCGACAGCTGCATCGAGCTGATCGAGTCGCCGCCGAGCTCGAAGAAGCTGTCCTCGACCCCGACCCGTTCCACCCCGAGGACCTCGGCGAACATCGCGCACAGCAGCTCTTCGACGGCCGTGCGCGGATCGCGTCCGGAGGAGTTCCCGGCGAAGTCGGGGGCCTGTAGCGCCCGGTGATCGACCTTTCCGTTCGGGGTCAGGGGCATCGCGTCCAGCGGTACGAACGCCACCGGCCTCATGTGCTCGGGCAGGCGTTCGGCCGCTGTCCCGCGGAGGGCGGCGATCAGCTCGTCGACCGGCTGCGCGGCCGCCGGGACGACGTACGCCACCAGCCGCTTCTCGCCGGGCCCGTCCGCACGAGCGGCCACCACCACCTGGGCTGCCCCCGGATGGTCCGCCAGCACGGCCTCGACCTCACCCGGCTCGACCCGGTGACCGCGCACCTTGACCTGCGCGTCGGCCCGGCCGACGAAGACCAGCTCTCCGTCGCGGGTCCAGCGGACCCGGTCGCCGGTGCGGTACACGCGGCCCCCGGAGGAGTACGGGTCGGCGACGAACCGCTCCGCGGTCAGGCCCGGACGTCCGAGGTATCCACGCGCGAGCCCTGCCCCGGTGACGTAGAGCTCACCGGCCACGCCGGGCGGCACCGGCTGCAGGAAGGCGTCGAGCACGTACGCCCGCACGTTGGTGATCGGGCGGCCGATGGGGACCACGTCGTGTCCCGGAGACAGCGGCGAGCTCATCGTCGCGCACACGGTCGTCTCGGTGGGCCCGAAGGCGTTGATCATCCGCCGGTCCCGCGACCAGCGGTCGACCAGCGGCAGCGGGCACGCCTCACCGGCGACGACCAGCGTCTCGAGGCAGTCCGGCAGGTCGTCCTCGACGGCCAGCACGCTCGGCGGCACGGTGACGTGGGTGATGCGCCACCGGCGCACCGCGTCGCCCAGCGACACTCGTGGCGGCATGCTGCCGGGGTCGGCCAGCACCACGGTCCCGCCTGACAGCAGAGCCATGCACAGCTCGGAGATCGCGGCGTCGAACCCGAGGGACGCGAACTGCAGGATCCGTGACGACGGCGACACGGCGAACCGGTCGATCTGTGCCGCCGCCAGGTTCCCCAGACCCGCGTGGGTGACCTGGACCCCCTTGGGCGTCCCCGCCGACCCGGAGGTGTAGATCACGTACGCTCCGTCGCCCGCCGCCACGGCCGGCAGCGCCACCGCCGGGTCGGCGGCGGGCCGCTCGTCCAGTGCGACCACCACGCCCGTGAACCCGTCCGGTACGGCCGTCCGGGTCGCCCTCGTGCACAGCAGCACCTCGGGCGCGGAATCCGCCAGCATCAGCTCGATCCGACCGGCGGGATAGTCCGGGTCGACCGGTACGAACACCCCGCCCGACAGCGACACCCCGACCAGGGCCACCACCAGCTCCACCGACCGTCCGACCAGCACGCCCACCCGCGTTTCGCGTCGGACGCCCAGCCCCACCAGCAGCCGCGCCAGATCCTCCGCCTCGCCCAGCAGCCCTTCGTACGACAGGCTCCGCGCCGCGTCCTCCACCGCGACCGCGTCCCGCGAGAGTTCCGCCCGGCGGCGGAACAGTACCGGCAGCGGCTCCGGCACGAACGGCGCATCGGTGGCGTTCCACCTCTCGACCACCAGGCCGCGTTCCGCCGTGCCGATCAGGCCGACCCGGCCCACCGGAGTCCGCGGATCGGCCGTCACCTGTTCCAGCGCCCGGACGACCGCCGCCAGCATCTCCTCCGCCCGGGTCCGGTCGAAGACGTCCGGACGGAAGATGAACTCGCCACGGACGCGGCCGTCGTGGGAGACGCGCATGGACATCGGATAGTGCCCGCTGTCGTTCGGGATCCCCGCAGGGCGCATGACGAGCGCATCGGGGTCTTCGGACGGGAGCGGCGGGTGGGGGTAGTTCTCGAACACCACGATCGTGTCGAACCCGGCGCCCTGCCCGGCGAACTGGACGATCTCCGACAGCCCGACGTGCTGATGCGCCATCATCTCGACCTGGCGCTCCTGCAGCTGCGTCAGCATGTCGCGGAACGGTTCACCGCCCGCGAGGCGGGCCCGGACCGGCAGCGTGTTCATGAACAGGCCGACCACGGACTCGACGCCGGGGATCTCGGGCGGACGCCCGGCCACCGCGGAGCCGAAGACCACGTCGTCCCGGCCCGTCAGCCGGGCCAGGAGCAGCGCCCAGACCCCCTGGAAGAGGGTGTTCATCGTGACGCCGTGCCGACGCGTGAACTCCACCAGCCGACGGCTCAGGTCGTGGTCGAGTTCGAACCGGACGCGTTCGGGATCGACGGGCGCGCCGTGGGTGTCCGGCGGCACGACGTGGGTCGCCTCGTCGAGCCCGGCGAGCTCGGTCCGCCACGCCTGCCAGGCGGCCTCCTTGTCCTGGCGGGAGAGCCAGGCGAGATAGTCGCGGTACGACGTCGGGGCGGACAGGGACAGGCCTTCACCGCCCGATTCGTAGGCCGCCATCACATCGCCGGAAAGGATCGGGAGCGACCATCCGTCGCAGGAGATGTGGTGGGAGGCGAGGGCCAGCCGGTGGCTGCGTTCGCCGATGCGCACCAGGTGCAGGCGCAGCAGCGGGGCCCGGTTCAGGTCGAACCGGTCGGCATGCAGCTCCTCCGCGAGTCGCTCGAACTCCGCCAGCGCCTCGTCCTCGGGCAGATGGGACAGGTCGGTCTCGGTCCAGGGCAGTGCCACCTCACGGGCGATCGCCTGGACGGCCCGGCCGGACCCGAGCTGATGGAAGCTCGCCCGCAGGGCGGCGTGCCGGTCGAGGAGCGCCTGCCAGGACGCGCGGAAGCGAGCGACGTCCAGCGGGCCGTCGAGGGCGAGGGTGCGGATGCCCGCGTAGACATCCGGGCCTCGCTGGTCCATGGCATGGAACAGCAGGCCCTCCTGGAGGGGAGAGAGCGGCCAGATGTCTGCGAGGCCCGGAACGGCGGCCTCGATCTCCTCCACCTCCGGCTGCGTCAGCTCGACGAGGGAGAAGTCGCTGGGGGTGTGCCCGCCGGCTCCGGGGACGGTGTGCGCGGCGAGGCCGGACAACAGGTCCAGCCAGGCCAGGCCGAGCGACTCCGCCTCGGCCTCGCCGAGGATCCGTCCGGCCCAGGTCACGGTCAGCCGGAGCTCTGGTCCGTCCGGGGAGTCGAGGAGGACGGCGTCGATCTCCACGGCGTGGCGCAACGGCGCGTGCTGCTCCGCCGCACCGCCGACGGTCCCCGTCATCTGCCAGGGCTGCGGATCGCCGTCGGGGTGGGCGGAGAACCGGCCCAGGTAGTTGAACCCGACCTCCGGCTTCGGCAACGCCGCCAGGACCGGTGCCGTCTCGGCGTTCAGGTGGCGCAGCATTCCGTAGCAGAGGCCGCCGTCGGGCACGGCCCGCACGTTCTCCTTGACCGTCTTCAGCAGGCGGCCGGCCGCCTCACCACCGGCGATCGCCTCGTCGGTGTCGATCCCGGTCACATCCAGCCGGAGCGGGTGGACGTCGGTGAACCAGCCGACCGTCCGCGTGGGATCCAGCTCCGCGACGGGCCGGCGGCCATGGCCTTCGACGTCCACCACGACGGAGTCGCCGCCGCGCCAGTGTGCGACCGCGCCCGCCAGGGTGGCCAGGAGCACCTCGTGGACACCGCAGTGGAAGGCCGAGGTGACCTGCTCCACGAGCACGTCCGCGCGGTCGCGCGGCAGGGTCCATGACCTGCGTCCCGCGGTCGCGACGGTGTCGCGCGTGGGGTCGAGGGAGGCCAGTCGCGGTTGCGCGTGGTCGAGGACCTCCGTCCAGGTCTCGAGTTCCCCGGCCCGGATCGCGGCCTGGTCGACCAGGGTCCGCGCCCACTGCCGGAACGGGACCTCCACCGGGTCGAGAGCGGGCTCCTCGCCCCTGATCACGGCCTCGCATGCCGCACGCAGGTCCAGCAGCAGGATCCGCCACGACACCGCGTCGACCACCAGATGGTGCGCCACCAGCACGAGCCGTCCGACCCGACCTGGTCCGGCATCCACCCACACCACCCGGATCATCACACCGGCGGCGGGATCCAGCCGCGCCGCCGCCTCGCCGGCACACCGGTCCGCGGCCTCGTCGAGGTCACCGGTGTCCGCCTCGACCCGCTCGACCAGACCCGCCGCGTCCACCGCCCCCCGGCCGGACACGACCAGGCGCGGCTCTTCGCCTCGGTCCGTGACGATCCGGCTCCGCAGCAGATCGTGGGCGTCGATCACCGCGCCCAACCCGGCCGCCAGCGCGTCCACCGACAGGTCGCCGGGAGCGCCCACGGTCACCCACTGGGTCAGGGCCCCTCCGGTCAGCGCGCCGGGGTCGCGTTCGATGAGCGCCCGCATCACCGGCGTCCACGCGACCTCGCCGACGCCGTCGGCGAGGTCCGCCCGCCTCGCGCCGCCGCGCTCGGCGACGGCCGCGATCCCCGCCGGTGTCTCGTGCGCGAAGACGTCCTTCGCGCCGAAGACGACGTCGGCGCGGCGGGCACGGGCGGCCAGTTGCATGGAGAGGATCGAGTCGCCGCCCAGCTCGAAGAAGCTGTCATCGACTCCGACCCGGTCCAGCCCGAGGATCTCGGCGAACAGTGTGCACAGCACCCGCTCCGCCTCGGTGCGCGGCTCGTGGCCGGCGGGCTTCCCGGAGAACTCGGGAGCGGGCAGGGCCTCGCGATCGACCTTCCCGTTGATCGTCAGCGGGAAGGCGTCCAGGACCACCACCGCGGCCGGGACCATGAACTCCGGCAGCCGCGCCGCGAGGTGTTCGCGGAGCGCGTCGGGGTCCGGGGCCTGGTCCGGTTCCGCGATCGCATAGCCGACCAGCCGCTTCTCACCCGGACGGTCCTCCCTCGCGACGACGACCGCCTGCGCGACCAAGGGAGCCTCGGCGAGTACCGTCTCGATCTCCGCCGGTTCGACCCGGTAGCCCCGGATCTTCACCTGGGAGTCGGCCCGTCCGGCGAACAGCAGCTCGCCGCGGTCGGTCCAGCGTGCCAGGTCGCCGGTGCGGTACATCCTCCCTCCTTGCCCGCCGCCGGGCAGGAGGGGCCCATTGCCGGGGGCGAACGGGTCGGCGACGAACCGCTCCGAGGTCGCACCGCGGGCCTCGGGATAGCCGAGCGCCAGACCGGCGCCCGCGAGGTAGAGCTCGCCGGTCACGTTCGGAGCGACCGGCTGGAGGAAGGCGTCGAGCACGTACGCCCGCCGCCCGGCCAGCGGGCGGCCGATCGGCAGGACGTCGCCCGTCTCGTCCCCCGGCTCGAGTAGCTGCCACGTGGCGCACAGGGTGCTCTCGGTCGGGCCGTACAGGTGCCGGACCCGCAGATCCGGGCAGGCCCGGCGCAGCCGTGCGACGGAGGCGAGGGGCACCACGTCCCCGCCGGTGAGGATCTCGCGCAACCCGCTGAAGGAGTCCGGCGACTCCTCGGCCAGCACCCGGAAGCTCCCGGCCGTCAGATGGACGGTCGTCACGCCGCGTGCGATCGCCTCCCGCAGGCGCTGCGTGTCGACCGAGCCCGGTTCGGCGACCATGACGCGGGCCCCGCTGACCAGCGGCGCCCAGATCTCGAGCAGCGACGCGTCGAACGCGTGCGAGGCGTGCATCAGCACGCAGTCATCGCCGTCGAGTGCCCAACCGGGGTCGCCGGCCAGCGCCGCGACGCTTCCGTGCGGCACCGCGACGCCCTTGGGCACCCCGGTCGATCCCGACGTGTACATCACGTAGGCCACGTCGTACGCCGTGACCGTCGGCGTCCGCCGCCCCGTTCCCCCGGTCCACGGCGCGTCCACGAGCACGGGCTCGACCCCGTCCGGCACCGCGTCGCGGGTCGTCCCGGCACAGACCGCCACCGCCACGCCGGCGTCGGCCAGCATCCGCTCGATCCGCACCGGCGGGTAGTCCACGTTCACCGGGACGTACGCGGCCCCGGCCTTCCAGACCCCGAGGAACGCGACGAACAGGTCCGCGCCGCGCTCCATCACCACGCCGACGCGGTCGCCGCGCCGCACACCCATCGCGGCCAGCTGCCCTGCCAGCCGGTCCGATTCCCGGTCGAGGTCGCCGTAGGACAGGGTGCGGTCCCCGTCGATGACGGCCACCGCGTCCGGCGCGCCCGCCGAGCGCCGCCGGAACAGTTCCACCACCGACGATCCGCCGGCGGCCTCGCCGGTCGCGTTCCAGCGCTCCAGCACGGACGTGCGGGTCAGGTCACTCGTCACGCCCAGGCGGCCGACCGGAAGCGAGGGCTCCGCCAGCAGCCGTTCGATGACCCGCACGACCTGCCCGGCGACCTCGACGGCGGTCTTCTCCTCGATCCGGTCGGGCCGGAAGGACACCCGGATCTGCAGGCGCTCGCCGGGACTGGCGCTCATCGTCAGCGGGTAGCCGGTACCGGTCCGGGTGAGGGCCGAGCTGATCGTGACACCGCCGTCGTCGCCGAGGCCGGCCGCGTCGCGCGGGTAGTTCTCGACCATCATGATGGTGTCGAAGGCGGCGCCCGGCCCCACCGCCTTCTGGATCTCCGACAGACCCATGTACTGGTGCTCCGACAACTCCGACTGGCGTCGCTGCAGGTCCTGGAGCAGCTCCAGCACCGGCAGGCCGCCGTCGAGCCGTACCCGGACCGGAACGGTGTTGATGAACATCCCCACCATCCGCTCCACGTCCGGTACGTCCGCCGGGCGGCCCGACACCACCGTCCCGAACACCACGTCCGTCCGGCCCGCCAGCCGGGCCAGCACCAGGGCCCACGCGCCCTGCACGATCGTGCTCAGCGTCAGCCCGTGGCCGCGGGCGAAGTCGGTGAGCGTCCGGGTCGTCTCGGCGGACAGCCACGCGCAGTGCTCGTCCGGCATCACCATCGCCTTGCCCGCCTCGGCGTCCACCACGGTCGGCTCGTCCGACCCGGCGAACTCCGACCGCCACGCCGATCGCGTCGCGTCCTGGTCCTGACGGCTCAGCCACGCCAGGTAGTCGCGGTACGAGGGTGACGTCGACGAGCTCGGTCCGCCCGCGTAGCCGGACGACATCTCGCCCAGGATGATCGGCGTCGACCAGCCGTCCAGGAGGACGTGGTGCGACGTCAGGACGAGCCGGTGCCGGTTCTCGCCGAGACGGATCAGCAGCAGCCGGAGCAGCGGCGGGCGGGACACGTCGAACCGCTCCGCCTGGTCCTCCGCGAGAAGGCGTTCGACCTCGAGGGCCGCGTCGGCCTCGCCGAGGTGCGACACGTCCGCCGTACGCCAAGGGATGTCGGCCTCACCCACGACGACCTGCACCGTCTCGCCCGAGCCGAGCTGGTGGAAGCTCGTCCGGAGCGACTCGTGCCGGGCGGCCAGCGGCTGCCACGCCGCGCGCAGCCGTTCCGGGTCGAGCGGCCCGTCGAGGTCCAGGATCCGCTGGCTCTGGTAGACGTCCACTCCCTCGTCGTCGAGGGCCCGTTCGAAGAGCATGCCCTCCTGCAGGGGCGACAGGGGCCAGATGTCGATCAGCCCGGGCGCGGCGGCCTCCAGCTCCGCCACGTCCCGCTGCGACACCTCGACGAGGTCGAAGTCGGACGGCGTGTGGCCTCCGGCGCCGGGGACGGCGGCGTGGGCGGCGAGGCCGGTGAGCATCTGCAGCCAGGCCTCCCCCAGCCGCTCCACCGTGGCGGGGTCGAGATCCCGGCCGTCCATGGTGAGCCTCAGCAGGGGACCGGCCGGCGTGTCCTGAACGTCCGCGCCGACCTCCAGGGCGTGGGCGAGTACCGGTTCGGGGCCGGCGGCCCCCGCGCCGAGCGGCCCTTCGCTGACCTGCCACGGAGTGTCCGGGGAGGTGGCGGCCGACCGGCCGAGATAGTTGAACCCGATCTTCGGGGACGGCAGTTCGGCCAGCCTGGCCCCGGTGCCGGGGTTGAGATGGCGCAGCAGCCCGTAGCCGAGCCCGTCGCCCGGCACCGCGCGGACCTGCTCCTTCACGGCCTTCAGCAGCTCTCCGGCCGCCGCGTCGCCGGCCGCCGCCGCTGCCAGGTCGACGCCGGAGACGTCGAGGCGGACCGGATGGACGCTGGTGAACCAGCCCACGGTGCGCAGCAGGTCCTCGCCGTCGGCCGGGTGGCGGCCGTGGCCCTCCACGTCCAGGAGCACCCCGGCGTCACCGCCCCGCCGGCGCGCCACCGCGCCCGCCAGGCCCGCCAGCAGGACTTCTCGGATTCCGCAGTGGAAGGTTCCCGGGGCTTGGTCGACCAGGCCCCGCGCCGTGGGCCCGGACAGTGTCCAGGACCATGAGTGCGGCCGCCCCTCGTGCTGCGCGGGGAACGGGTCCGCGCCGTCCAGGACCCCGACCCAGTGGTCGAGCTCGGCGACGGTGCGCTCGCTGAACGCCTGCTCGGTCAGCCGCTGCGACCACTGCCGGTACGACGTCGTCGCGGGTTCGAGGGACGGGGTCGCTCCGGAGATCACCTGGTCGTAGGCCGTGCGCAGATCCGGCAGCAGGATCCCCCACGAGACGGCGTCGACCACCAGGTGATGCGCCACCAGCGCCAACCGGCCCGGCTCGGCGTCTCCGGCATCGATCCACACGGCCCGCACCACGGTCCCCGTCGACGGGTCCAGGCGGCCTGCGGCCGTCGCGGCCTCGCGTCCGGCGGTCTCATCGAGGTTCCCGGTCCCGGCCTCCACCCGGGTCACCAGTGCGGCCGGGTCCACGGTGCCCCGATCGGGCACGATCAGCCGTCCGTCGGGCTCCACCCGGCCGCGCAACTGGTCATGGACGTCCAGCACCGCTCCCAGGGCGGCCACCAGCGCGTCCCGGTCGAGGCCGGGCGGGGCGACGACGACCCGCGCCTGGGCGAAGCCGGGGCGCAGCGCGTCGGCTCCGAGGGCGCGCATCACCGGCGTCCAGGGAACCTCCCCGATGCCCGCGTCCGGCTCGGAGCGGCCCCGCCGCGTCGTTCCGGCGGCCCCCGCCAGCGCGGCCAGCCGTCCGGGGGTCCGCTGCTCGAACACCTGCCGGGGGGTGAGGGCGATTCCCTCGCGCCGGGCGCGGGCGGCCACCTGCATCGAGGAGATCGAGTCCCCGCCCAGCTCGAAGAAGCCGTCCTCGACCCCGACCCGTTCCAGGCCGAGGACCTCGGCGAACACCCGGCACAGGATCCGCTCGGCCTCGGTGGCCGGGTCCCGGCCCACCGACTTCGACGCGAAGTCCGGTTCGGGCAGGGCCTGCCGGTCCACCTTCCCGTGGACCGTCAACGGCAGCGCGTCCAGCACGATCACCGCCGCCGGCACCATGAAGTCGGGCATCGTCTCGACGAGGCGGTCCCGGAGCCGGACCGGGGCGAGGTCCCGTCCCGCTTCGGCCACCACATAGGCGGTCAGCCGCTCGTCCCGGGCGGCGACCACGGCCTGGCCGACGCCCGGAAGCCCGGCGAGAACCGCTTCGACCTCTCCCGGCTCCACGCGGTAGCCGCGGATCTTCACCTGATCGTCGGCCCGTCCGCCGAACACGAGCGTGCCCTGGTCCGTCCAGTGGGCCAGGTCACCGGTCCGGTACATCCGCCCGCCGGGGACGAAGGGATCGGCGACGAACCGCTCGGCCGTCAAGGCCGGACGACCCAGGTAGCCGCGCGCGACGCCGGCCCCGGCGACGTAGAGTTCGCCCTTCACGCCCGGAGGCACCGGGCGCAGGAACGCATCGAGGACGTAGCCGCGCCGGCCCGCGAGGGGACGTCCGATCGGCAGCACCGGACCGGTCTCGTCACCGGGTTCGAGCAGCCACCAGGTCGCGCACAGCGTCGCCTCCGTCGGGCCGTAGAGGTGCCGCACCCGGACGTCCGGGCACGCCCGCCGTACGCGCTCCACCGCCGCCGGCGGCACCTCGTCCCCGCCGGTCAGCACCTCCCGGAGCCCGGCGATCGACTCCGGTGACTCCTCGGCCAGCACCCGGAAGGTCCCCGCGGACAGGTGGGCGGCCGTGACGCCGCCCGCCACGTACCGGGCCAGGGCCTCCCCGTCCACCGCACCCGGTTCGGCGATCACCAGTCGGGCGCCCGACAGGAGCGGGACCCAGATCTCGAACAGGGAGATGTCGAAGGCGTGCGAGGCGTGGGTCAGCACGGCGTCGCCGGGCCCGATCCCCCACCGCGGCTCCCCGACCAGCCCCGCCACGTTGCCGTGCGACACCGCGACGCCCTTGGGCGTGCCCGTCGACCCCGAGGTGTACATCACGTAGGCGAGGTCGTCGGCTCCGACCCCCACCGTGGGGCGGGCACACTCCGCCACGGCCCGCCGCGTCCCGGGATCGTCCAGGACGATCGGATCGAGCCCGCAGTCCAGCACCGCCGCCCGGCTCGCGGTCCGGCAGACCACCGCGGCCGGATCCGCGTCCGCCAGCATGAACTTCACGCGTTCCACCGGGTAGGCGGGGTCCACCGGCACGAACGCCGCCCCCGCCTTCCACACCGCGAGCAGCGTCGCGATCAGGTCGGAGGACCGTTCCATCACCACGGCGACCCGGTCCCCGCGCCGGACGCCGCGGCCGGTCAGGTAGCCCGCGAGCCTGTCCGCACGCCCGGCCAGGTCCCGGAAGGACGTCGGCCGGTCCCCGTCGGTGATCGCCGTCTCGTCCCCGCGACGCTCCACCTGGCGATCGAACAGGGCCAGCGGCAGTCCTCCCGGCTCGGCGCCGGGTGCCGTGCCCCAGGCGTTCACCAGGTCGCGCTCGGCGGCGGTCGTCACGGCGACGTCGGCCACGGTGATCCCGCTGTCGGCCGTCAGCCGGCGCAGGACCCCCTGGAACCGCTCGAGGACGGCGAGCGCCGCGCCGGTGTCGAAGAGGTCGGTCAGATGGTCGAGCTTGAGGAGCATCGTGTCGCCGGGGACGGCGACCAGCGTCAGCGGATAGTGGGCGGCCTCCCTGCCCTGGTTCACCCGGACGGTGAAGGTCTCGGCGGAGTCCGGTTCGCCGAGGTCGCGGGGAAAGTTCTCGAACACGAGCAGGGTGTCGAAGACCGCGCCGGGGCCGGCCGCCTTCTGGATGTCCGTCAGCCCCACGTACTGCTCCGGGATGAGCGCCGACTGCCGCCGCTGCAACTCCGTCAGCAGCCCGATGACCGGGGTGGCGCCGTTCAGCCGTACGCGCACGGGCACGGTGTTGAGGAACAGCCCCACCATCGCCTCCACGCCGGGCAGGTCCGCGGGGCGTGCCGACACGGTCGCCCCGAACACCACGTCCGTCCGGCCCGACAGCTGCGCCAGCACCAACGCCCACGCGCCCTGCACGACCGTGTTCAGCGTCAGCCCGTGGCTGCGGGCCAGGTCTTCCAGTGATCGGCTGAGGTGTTCGGGGAGCTCGACCGTGACGCTCTCCGGTATGCCGGGCGCCCGGCCCGGGTCCGCGGGCGCCACCAGGGTCGGCTCCTGCGCTCCGCGCAGTTCCGCCGCCCATGCCGCCAGCGCCCGCTCCCGGTCCTGCCGGTTCAGCCAGGCGAGGTAGTCCCGGTAGGACGCCACTTCCGGCAGTTCCGGAAGTTCCGGCCGACCGTCGGCCGCGTACAGCGCCAGCAGCTCGTTGAAGACGATGGGCAACGACCAGCCGTCCATGACCGCGTGATGGCAGGTCACCACCAGGCGGTGCCTGGCGTCGTCGAGACGGATCAACGTGAGGCGCAGCAGTGGGGCCTTCGCGAGGTCGAACCGCCGTAGCCGGTCCTCCTCGGCCAGCTCCCGCACCGCCTCGTCGGGATCGTCGAGGTGGGAAAGGTCGACCACGCGCCACGGCAGCTCCACCCGGCTCGCGATGACCTGCACCGTCTCGCCCGACGCACGCTGCCGGAAGCCCGCCCTGAGCGCGGCGTGCCGGGTGAGCAGTTCCTCCCACGCCGCACGCAACCTGGCCGGATCGACCGGACCCTGCAGCTCCAGGATCCAGTGGCCCAGGTAGATCTGGGGCCCTTCGTCGTCGTAGACCGTGTGGAACAGCAACCCTTCCTGCAGCGGCGACAGCGGCCAGATGTCCTCGATCCGCGACTGAGCCATCGGTGTCTCCCTCGATCCAGCAAACGGCTTAAAGGTCGTCGTCGAACTCGGCTTCGAGTTCCTCGATCTCGTCCTGGTTCAGGTCGAGGAGGTCGAAATCGGACGCGGTGTGCCCCCCGGCGGAGGGATCACCCGCCAGGCGGGCCAGGGCGGACAACACGTCCAGCCACACCCGGCCGAACCGTTCGATCTCGGCCTCCGGGAGGAGACCGGCCGGCCAACTCACCGCGAGCGCCAGTTCCAGGCCGTCCGGCAGTTCCCGGACGACCGCCTCGGTTTCCAGTGCGTGCGACGGCCTCGTGTCGGGGGCCGGTGAACGGCCGATTCCTCCGGACCGCTGCCACTCCCGCACTTCGCCCGTGGCGGACCGGCCCCGGTAGGCGAACCCGATCCGGGGCGACGGTGCGGCTTCCAGTACCGGTCCCGTCTCACCGTTCAGATATCGCAGCAGCCCGTAGCCGAGTCCGTCGCCGGGCACCGCCCTCGACTGCTCCTTCACCGCCTTCAGCAACGACCCGGAGGCCGGGTCGGTCCCGCCCACGTCCAGCCGCACGGGGTGCACGCTCGTGAACCGGCCCACCGTCCGGGACGGATCCATCCCGCCGGCCGGGTGACGGCCGTGATCCTCCACGTCCACCAGCACCACGTGGACTCCGCGCCACCGCGCCACCGCGCCTGCCAGGCCTGCCAGCAGCACCTCGTGGACACCGCAGTGGAAGGCCGAGGTGACCTGCTCCACGAGCGCGCCCGCGCGGTCCTTCGGCAGGGTCCATGACCGGCGTCCCGCCGCCTGGCCGCCGCCGGGCTCGCCCAGCCGTGGCTCCGCCTCGTCGAGGAGCGCCGTCCACGCGGTCAGCTCCGCGACGCGTGCCGGGGCGGTCGCCTGCTCCGCCAGTGCGGCCGCCCATCGCCGGTACGAGACGTCCGAAGGGGCGAGCACCGGCTCCCTGCCCGCGGCGACGGCCTCGTAGGCGGCCTTGAGGTCCGGCAGCAGGATCTGCCACGACCACGCGTCGACCGCCAGCGGATGCGCCGCCAGCACGAGCCGTCCGACCCGGCCGGGTCCCGCGTCCACCCACACCGCACGGACCATCACACCCGCGGCGGGATCCAGCCGCGCGGCCGCCTCCCGAGCACACCGCTCCGCGACCTCGTCGAGGTCCCCGGGGTTCGCCTCCACCCGCTCGATCAGGTTCGCGGCGTCCACCGCGCCCCTGCCGGACACGACCACCCGGGGCTTCGGGGCCGCCTCGACGATCCGGCTCCGCAGCATGTCATGAGCGTCGATCACCACGCTCAGCCCGGCCGCCAGCGCGTCCACCGCCAGATCGCCGGGAGCGCCGACGGTCACCCACTGCGCTGGTCCCGTCCCCGCCACCTCCATCATCGGCGTCCAGGCGACGTCTCCGGTGCCCTCGGCCGGGTCGGGCGACGCGGCCGGATCGCCGTCCAGGTCGAGGATCCGGGCGATTCCCGCCGGGGTCCGGTGCTCGAACACCTCGCGCGCGCCGAAGGCCATTCCGGACCGACGGGCCCGCGCCGCCAGCTGCATCGAGGTGATGGAGTCCCCGCCCAGCTCGAAGAAGCCGTCATCCGCGCCGACCCGTTCCAGGCCGAGGACCTCGGCGAACAGCGCGCACAGCGTCCGCTCGGCGTCGGTGGCCGGTTCCCGGCCGGTGACGCGTCCGCCGAAGTCGGGGTCCGGCAGCGCCGCCCGGTCCACCTTGCCGTTGGCCGTCACCGGCAGTGCGTCCAGGACCACCACCGCCGCCGGCACCAGGTAGCTCGGCAGCGCCCTGGCGACGTCCTCGCGCAGCCGTTCCGGATCGATGCCGCCGCCGGACACGACGTAGCCGATCAGGCGCCCTTCGCGGGCCACCACCACGGCCTGGTCGATGCCCGGCCGCTCGGCCAGCACCGCCTCGACCTCGCCCGGCTCGACCCGGTAGCCGCGGATCTTCACCTGGTCGTCGGACCGCCCGACGTACACCAGCTCGCCCTCGTCCGTCCAGTACGCGACGTCGCCCGTCCGGTACATGCGCTGCCCGGGGGCGAACGGGTCCGCGACGAACCGCTCCGCAGTCAGCCCCGGACGGTCCAGATAGCCGTGCGCCACCCCTGCGCCCGCGATGTGGAGATCGCCCGCGACGCCCGGAGGCAACGGACGCAGGAAGACGTCCAGCACGTACAGCCGCCGGCCCGGCAGTGGGCGACCGATCGGCAGGACCGATCCCAGCCGGTCGCCGGGCGCGATCGCCTTCCAGGTCGCGCACAGGGTGGTCTCCGTCGGACCGTAGGTGTGCCAGACGACCAGCTCGGGGCAGGCCCGCCGGACCCGCTCCACCTCGCTGAGCGGCACCACGTCGCCGCCCGCCAGCACGTCGCGCAACCCCGCGAAGGACTCCGGCGACTCCTGCGCCAGCGCCCGGAACTGGCCCGCCGTGATGTTCACCGAGACGAGGCCCTGGGCGACCTGGGCGGCGAGGCGCTCCGCGTCGACCACACCCGGCTCGGCGAGCATCACCCGTGCGCCCGAGACGAGCGGCACCCAGAGGTCGTACAAGGAGGCGTCGAAGGTGTGCGGCGCGTGCATCAGCACGGCGTCGCCCGCTCCGACGCCCCACACCGGGTCTCCCGCCAGGGCCGCGACGCCGCCGTGCGGGACGGCGACGCCCTTCGGCGCGCCGGTCGACCCCGAGGTGTACATCACGTACGCCAGATCGTCCGCCCCGATCGGGACCAGCGAGGTCTCACCGTCGACGGCGGCGTCCATCGTGATGAGCTCGTGGCCCGGGGGCACGGCGGCCGCGGTCCCGGCACTGCACACCACCGCGGCGACCGCGGCGTCGGACAACATGAACGCGACCCGGTCCGCCGGGTAGTCCGGATCGACGGGCACGAACGCCGCTCCCGCCTTCCACACCCCGAGCCATGCCGCCGGCACGTCCGGCGAACGTTCCAGCAGGACACCGACGCGGTCGCCGCGTCGCACGCCCCGGTCCTTCAGCACCCGCGCCAGCCGGCCTGACCACTCGTCGAGTTCCGCGTACGACCAGTCCCGGCCGCCGGCCGTCATCGCCGTCGCGTCCGGAGCCTTCTCCACCTGCCGGCGGAAGAGGTCCACCGCCGTCGGCGCGGCGATCGGGTCGCCCGTCTCGTTCCACCGGTCGACGACCAGCTCACGTTCGGCGTCGCTCACCAGGTCCAGGCGGCCCACCGGGGTGCCCGGCTCCGCGACCATCCGTTCCAGGGCTCGAACGAGCCAGTGGAGAGCGGTCTCGGCGACCGAGGCGTCGACCATCCCCGGCTGGTA
Source organism: Kitasatospora sp. NPDC001683 (assembly GCF_053596495.1). Taxonomy (NCBI): domain Bacteria; kingdom Bacillati; phylum Actinomycetota; class Actinomycetes; order Kitasatosporales; family Streptomycetaceae; genus Kitasatospora; species Kitasatospora sp. NPDC001683. Next base: position 36,941 of record NZ_JBSFGK010000038.1, on the reverse strand, counting down.
CTGCAGCTCGGTCTCGATGCTCTCGCCCGGCAAGACGCCCAGAGTGATCGCGTAGGGGGACGCCTGGTGGAACTCCCGCAGGGTCAGGCTCAGATCGCGCGGGGACTTCGAGCCCGCCGCGGGATCGACGTAGTTCTCGAACACCACGATCGTGTCCAGGCCCGCCCCTCCGAGCTTCTGGATCTCCGGGAGCCCGAGGTGCTGGTGCGCGATCAGTGCGGACTGCCGCTCCTGCAGCTCCGTCAGCGTCTCCAGGACGGTCTTCGCCCCGTCCAGCCGCACGCGCACCGGCACGGTGTTGATGAACAACCCCACCATGCCCTCCGCGCCCGGCAGGTCTGCCGGACGCCCGGAGACCGTCGCGCCGAAGAGCACGTCCCGGCGGCGCGCCAGTCGGGCCAGCACCAGCGCCCACGCGCCCTGCACCACGGTGTTCAGGGTCAGCCCGTGGCCGCGGGCGAACTCCACCACGGCGGAGGTGAAGGCCGGTGAATGGCGGATCACCTTCCGGACCGGCAGTTCCGGAGCCCGGCCGGGCCGTTCGGGAATGCCGAGCGCCGATCCGTCGACACCGGACAGCTCCGCGCGCCAGGCCGCCCGGGCGGCGTCCTTGTCCTGCCGCCCCAGCCACGCCAGATGGTTCCGGTAGGAGGCCGCTGACCGCGGACCCGACACGACGCCGCCGGCCGCGTAGACCTCGAGGAGTTCCGACTCGAGGATCGCCCGCGACCACCCGTCCATGAGCAGGTGGTGGCTCGTCGTCACGAGACAGTGCCGCTCCGGGCCGAGCCGGATCAGCGTCAACCGCAGCAGCGGAGGCCGCGTCAGATCGAATCCCCTGGCGCGCTCCTTCTCCGCGATCACGGTCGCCTCGGCGAGCGCGTCCTCCTCGGCCAGGCCGGACAAGTCGCGTTCGGTCCACGGTAGTTCCGCCTCCCGGGGAATGAGCTGGACCGTCTGGCCGGACTTCCGCCGGTGGAAGGAGGCCCGAAGCGTCGCGTGCCGGTCGAGGAGGGCCTGCCAGGACATCCGGAGCCGCTCCGGGTCCAGCGGCCCGTCGATGAGCTGGGACTGCTGGATGACGTAGATGTCGGGGGCCTCGTCGTCGAAGGAGGAGTGGTAGAACATTCCCTCCTGCATCGGTGACAGCGGCCAGATCTCCGCGAGCGCCGATCCGGGGGACGTGGTCGACTCGGTCACGATTCCTGGCCTCCTCCGAAGTGCGCCGCTATCGCCTCGAAACCCTCGATCTCGTCCTGATCGAGGTCGAGAAGACCGAAGTCGGACGCGGTGTGTCCCCCGGCGGAGGAATCGTCCGCCAGGCGGGCCAGGCCGGACAGCACGTCCCACCACAGCCGGCCGAACCGTTCGATCTCGGCCTCCTCGAAGAGGCCGGCCGGCCAGCTCACCATGAGCGTCAGTTCCGGGCCCTCCGGCGTTTCCCGGACGACCGCATCGGCCTGCAGCGCATGCGGCAGTGCCATGGCCGGATCCAGGGAACCGCCGATGTCTCCGGCCTGCTGCCATTGCGCCACGTCGTTCTGCCAGCCCACGACGAACCGGCCCATGTAGTTGAATCCGATCCGGGGCGCCGGCATGGCCTCCAGCACCGGTCGGGTCTCGGCGTTCAGATGACGCAACAGCCCATGGCCGAGCCCGTCACCGGGCACCGCCCGCGACTGCTCCTTCACCGCCTTCAGCAGATCTCCGGACGCCAGGTCGATCCCCGACGTGTCCAGTCGCACCGGATGCACGCTGGTGAACCAGCCGACCGTCCGGGACAGGTCCAGCCCGCCGACCGCGTGACGGCCGTGGCTCTCCACGTCCACCAGCACCACGTGACCGCCGGACCAGCGCGCCACCGCCCCCGCCAAGCCCGCGAGCAGCACCTCGTGGACCCCGCAGTAGAACAGCACCGGAACCGGGCCCAGCAGCGCCGACACCTCGGCCCCCGACATCGCCCACGACCGTGAGCGCGTGCTTCCCGGGCTCACCTGCGGCCCGCCGATCGGCCCGTCCCCCTCGCCCAGGATCGCCTGCCACGCCGGCAGTTCGCCGACCCGTTCCGCCGTGGCCGCCCATTCCTCCAGCAGGCGCGCCCACTGCCGGTACGGCACCGCCACCGGCTCCAGCGCGGGAGTCCGTCCCGCCGCGACCGCCTCGCACGCTTCCCGCAGATCCGGTACCAGGACTCGCCACGACATTCCGTCGACGGCCAGATGGTGCACCACCAGCACCAGTCGGCCCACCCGGCCGGGCCCGGCGTCCACCCACACCGCCTGCACCATCACGCCCGTCTCCGGGTCCAGCCGTCCCACGGCGTCCCGCACCGCGCCCGCCACGGCCTCGTCCAACGAGCCCGCGCCGAGCCCCACTCGCCGGACCTGACCGGCCGGGTCCACCGAGCCGCGGTCACCCACGATCAGGCGTCCCTGCTCCACGCGTGCTCGCAACATGTCGTGCGTGTCCACCACGGCGCCCAGCGCGGCGGCCAGGACCCCCTCGCCCAGATCCACGGGCGCGCCCACCACCACCCACTGCGCGAATCCCGCACCGGTGATCCCGTCGCCCAGCATTCTCATCACCGGCGTCCACGGCACCTCGCCCACACCGTCGGCCGTCGCGGGCCGGGCGCGTTCCGGCAACGGCGACTCCGGCACCAGCCGCGCGAGTCCCTCCGGCGTCTTCTGCCCGAAGACGTCCTGCTCGGCGAGGGCCAGTCCGGCCCGCCGCGCCCGCGCCACCAGCTGCATGGCGGTGATCGAATCTCCGCCCAGGGCGAAGAAGCTGTCGTCCGCGCCGACCCGCTCCAGGCCGAGCACCTCGGCGAACAGCCGGCACAGCACCCGTTCGTACTCCGTGACCGGCTCTCGACCGACCGTCCCGGCGGTGGGATCGGGGTCGGGCAACGCGCCGCGGTCGATCTTCCCGTTCGGGGTGGTGGGCAGCGCTTCCAGCACCACCACAGCGGGCAGCATGTGCTGGGGCAGCCGGGAGGCGAGGTACTCCCGCACCGCGTCCGGATCGACCTCGGCCGGCGACACGTAGGCCAGCAGCCGGTCGTCCCGGACGACCGCCACCGCCTGAGCGACCCGCGGGTGGCCGGACAGGACGGACTCGATCTCGCCGAGCTCGATCCGGAAGCCACGGAGCTTCACCTGGTCATCGGCCCGCCCGGCGAACACCAGCTCACCGCGGCTCGTCAGATGGGCCAGGTCTCCCGTCCGGTACATCCGCTCGCCGGCGGCGAAGGGATCGGCGACGAACCGCTCCGCCGTCAGCGCCGTACGGCCCAGGTAGCCACGGGCCAGCCCTATCCCCGCCACGTACAGCTCGCCGGTGATCCCCGGCGGCAACGGCCGGAGGAACGCGTCCAGTACGTGGCAGCGGCCTCCCGCGATCGGTGCCCCGATCGGGACCACGTCCCGGCCCGCCGTCAGCGGCGTGCTCATCGCGGCACACACCGTGGTCTCGGTCGGCCCGTAGGCATTGATCAGCCGCCGTCCCTCCGACCAGCGATCCGCCAGGCCCGGTGGGCAGGCCTCCCCCGCCACCACCACCGTCTCCAGCCCCGCCGGCAGCATGTCGGCCGTGGCGAGCACCGACGGCGGAACCGTCACGTGAGTGGCGCCCCACCGCTCCAGTGCCTCGGCCAGCGACACCCGCGGCGGCAGGTCCCGCTCCGGCGCCATCACCAGCGTCGCCCCCGAGAGCAACGCCATCAGCGCCTCCGAGACCGTGGCGTCGAAGCCCAGCGCCGCGAACTGCAGGACCCGTGACGACGGCGACACGGCGAACCGGTCGATCTGTGCCGCCGCCAGGTTCCCCAGGCCCGCGTGGGTGACGACGACCCCCTTCGGGGTTCCGGTCGATCCCGACGTGTAGATCACGTACGCCGCGTCGTCCGGCCCCACCCGCGGCGGCACCGCATCCGGGCCCGCCGCGAGATCCACTTCGTCGATCACCACCGACCGGTCGGCGAACTCCTCGGGCACCGCGTCCCGCGTCCTCCCCTCGCACACCACCAGCACGGGATCCGCGTCTCCCAGCAGCAGTCGCACGCGCTCGGCCGGATACCCGGGATCCACCGGAACGAAGGCGCCTCCGGCCAGCGACACCCCCAGCATCCCGACCACCCACCACGCCGACCGCCCCACGACGAGGCCCACCCGGGACTCCGGTCCGGCCCCTCGGGCCCTCAGCACAGCGGCGAGCGCCGACGCCCGTTCCCAGAGCCGCTCGAAGGTCAGCTCGCCGTCGCCGTCCACCACCGCCACCTCGTGCGGCCGCTCCGCCACGACCCGCGCCACCAGCACCGGCAAGGACTCCCCCACCGCCAGCGCCGCGTCCGAGCGGCTCACCCGGCCCCCGGCCACACCGAGCCGCCCCACCAACCCGGAAGGGTCGGCGGCCAACGCGCCGAGGGCACCGACGAACCATCCCAGCGCGGACTCGGCGACGGTCTCCTCGATCTGCCCCTGCCGGTAGGCGAGTTGGATCCTGAGTCGGTCCCCCGGGATGATGCCGAGGGTCAGTGGATAGTGGGTGCCCTCGACCGTGCCCAGGTACGTGAACCGGTCGGCGAAGTCCCGCGGATAGTTCTCGAACACCAGCAGCGTGTCGAACTTCGCACCCGGCCCGCCCGCTCTCTGGATCTCGGGCAGTCCCAGGTGCTGATGCGGGATCAGGGCCGCCTGCCGCTGCTGCAGACCGGTGAGCAGGTCGGCGACCGTCTGCCCGCCGTCCAGCGCCACCCGGACCGGCACGGTGTTCATCATGAGACCGGGCATCGACTCCACCCCGGGGAGCTCCGCGGGACGGCAGGCGACCGTGGTGCCGAACACCACCTCGGTGCGCCGCGCGAGCCGGGCCAGCACCATCGCCCACGCGCCCTGCACCATCGTGTTCAGCGTCAGCCCGTGGTCACGGGCCACCTGCGTCAGCCTGGTGTAGAGCTCCGGCATGACGTGGGCGATGCGGTACTCGTATCCCGTCCCGGCGGCCGTCCTCGCGATCGACGCGTCCCCGTCGAGGCCGGACAACTCCGCCTGCCAGGCCGCGCGGGCCGCGTCCTTGTCCTGCCGATCCAGCCAGGCCAGGTAGTCCCGGTAGGACGCCGCACCGATCCGCTCCGGGAGCCGGCCGCCGCCCGCGTACGCCTCGGCCACCTCGTTGAGGATGACCGCCACCGACCAGCCGTCGGTCAGGATGTGGTGGTGGACGACCAGCAGGCGGTGCCGGTCCTCGCCGATCCGGACCAGCAGCAGCCGGAACAGCGGGCCCGCGGCCAGGTCGAACCGCTGTTCCTGTTCCCGCCGGGCGAGGGCCTCGACGGCCGCCTCGGCGTCGTTCACGCCCGTGAGGTCGACCTCCCGCCAGGGCAGGACGACGTGTCCGGCGACGGCCTGGAGCGCCCTCCCCGACGCGAGCCGTACGAAACTCACCCGGAGCCCGGCGTGCCGTGCGAAGACCGCCTCCCACGCGGCCCGGAGCCGGGCCACGTCCAACGGCCCGTTCAGCTCCAGGATCCACTGCGCCTGGTAGATGTCGAGGCCTTCTTCTTCGAGGCTCGACTGGAAGAGCAGCCCTTCCTGGAGCGGGGCGAGCGGCCAGACCTCCTCGGCACCCGGTACGGCGGTCGCCAGCTCGCTCTCCTCCTCCGCGGTGAGAGCGACCAGGGGACGGGCGTCGGGGGCGTCGGCGGGTACCGGACGCGCCGCGGACGCCAACCGTGCGGGGGTCCTCTCCTCGAAGACCTGGGAGGGCGTCACCAGCAGACCGGCCCCGGACGCGCGGGCCGCCAGCCGCATCGCGGAGATCGAGTCGCCGCCCAGGGCGAAGAAGTCCTCGTCGACACCGACCCGGTCCAGGCCGAACAGCTCGGCGAACAGCCCGCTCAGGACGCGCTCCGCCTCGGTGGCGGGTTCGCGGCCCCCGGCATTCCCCCCGAAGACGGGCGCGGGCAGCGCCGCCCGGTCCACCTTGCCGTTGGCGGTGAGCGGAAGCCGGTCCAGCGTGATCACGGCAGCCGGGACCATGTACTCCGGCAGCATCGCCCCGAGACGCCCACGGAGGACGACGGGATCCACGTCCGTCACCGCGTAGCCGATCAGGCGACCGTCGATCGCCACCACGACGGCCTCGTGGACATCCGGCCGGGCGGTCAGCGCGGCCTCGATCTCACCCGGCTCGATCCGGAACCCGCGGATCTTCACCTGGTCGTCGGCCCTGCCCGCGAACAGCAGCTCGCCGTCGGCGGTCCAGCGGGCGAGATCCCCTGTCCGGTACATCCGGCCGCCGGGTACGGACGGATCCGCCACGAACCGCTCCGCCGTCAGCGCCGCCCGGTCCAGGTAGCCGTCCGCGAGGCCGGCGCCGGAAAGGTAGAGGTCGCCGACCCTACCCGGCGGCACGGGCAGCAGCGACGCGTCGAGCACTTGGGCCCGGCGGCCCGGAAGCGGACGGCCGATCGGCAGGGCGGGGCCCAGCGCATCGCCCGGCCGGAGCAGGTGCCACGTCGCGCACAGCGTCGTCTCCGTCGGACCGTACAGGTGCCGGATCCGCGCTCGGGGGATCGCCCTTCGCACCTTCTCCACCGCGGCCGCGGGCACCACGTCGCCGCCCGTCAGCACCTCGTGGAGGCCGGCGAAGGATTCCGGTGACTCCTCGGCCAGCGCGCGGAAGCTCCCCGCGGTCAGATGCACCTTCGTCACGCCGGCGGCGACCGCCTCCCGCAGACGCCGGGCGTCCACCGCGCCCGGCTCGGCGATCACCACGCGGGCGCCCGAGGCGAGCGGTACCCAGATCTCGAAGAGGGACGCGTCGAAGGCGTGCGGCGCGTGCACGAGGATCGCGTCACCGGCGTCCACCGCCCAGCCGGGGTCCCCCACCAGCTCCGCGACGCTCCGGTGCGGGACGGCCACTCCCTTCGGGACCCCGGTCGACCCGGAGGTGTACATCACGTACGCCAGGTCCCCCGGACCCACCGGGACCGTCGGCGCGTCGCCCGGAACCTCGTCCGTGACGACGATCGACTCGACCTCCTCCGGAACGCGGTCGCGCGCCGCGGCCGAACACGCCACCAGGGACGCCCCCGAGTCCGCGACCACGAACGCCACCCGCCGCGCGGGATGGGCGGCATCCACCGGCACGTACGCGGCTCCCGCCTTCCATACCGCGAGCAGCGTCACCACCAGGTCCGCGGAGCGTTCCATCAGGACCGCCACGCGGTCGCCGCGGCGGACGCCCCGACCGATCAGCCGCCCGGCCAGCCGGCCCGCGAGCTCGTCCAGCCGCCGGTAGGTCAGCGCCCGGTCCCCATCAACTACGGCCACTGCGTCGGGCGTCCGCTCCACCTGGCGGGCGAACAGCTCCGGCACCGTCGGCGTGGCCAGCGCTGCGGAATTCATCGTCCCCCTTCAGGAACCATCTGGTGGACCGGCCCGGCCCCATTGCCTTCGGGTACGGCGCCGTTGCCGCCCGGCCCGGCGAACTGCGTGTGATAGAGCTCCGCGTAGAGTCCGCCCTCGGCCAGCAGCTCCTCGTGCGTCCCGCGCTCCCGGACGCCTCCGTCGTCGATCACGACGATCTGATCGGCCTCACGGATCGTGGACAACCGGTGGGCGATCACCAGGGAGGTGCGGTCGCGCAGCACGGTCCTGAGGGCCCGCTGGACGGCGGCCTCCGACTCGGGGTCCAGGTGAGCGGTGGCCTCGTCGAGCACGACGACCGAGGGCGCCTTCAGGAGCAGCCTGGCGATGGCCAGTCGCTGCTTCTCCCCGCCCGACAGCCGGTAGCCGCGGTCTCCGGCGACGGTGTCGAGCCCCCTCGGGAGGGATTCGATCAAGTCCCAGATCTGGGCTCCCTTGCACGCCTCGATCAGCTCGTCCTCGGTGGCGGTCGGACGGGCGTAGCGAAGGTTCTCCCGAATCGTGTCGTGGAAGAGGTAGGTGTCCTGGCTGACCACGCCCACCGCCTCGCGGAGCGAGCCGAAGGAGAGGTCCCGAAGGTCGTGTCCGCCGACCCGGACGGTGCCGGAGGTCGGGTCGTACAGCCGGGACACCAGGTGGGTGAGAGTGCTCTTCCCCGCGCCGGACGGGCCGACGAGTGCGGTCATGGTTCCGGCCGGCGCCCGCAGGCTCACGTGGCGCAGGACCTCCGGCGCCGTCTCCCCTCGATCCCCTCCGCCACGCACGTTCTGCTCCAGCGACGGCAGCGAGACCTCGTCCGCGCCCGGATAGCGGAACGACACGTCCTCGAACTCGATCTCCGGGGCCGTGTCCCGCGTGAGCGTGACGGCGTCGGGGCGTTCCTCGATCAGCGGCTTCAGCTCGAAGAGCTCGAAGATCCGGTCGAAGCTCACCAGGACGACCAGCGCGTTCGCCTGCATCCCGGACAGTTGGGTGATCGGCCCGAACAGCCGCCCGAGCAGGGCGGCGAGAGCGATCAGCGTGCCGAGCTGGAAGACTCCGGAGAGCACGAGGCCGCCGCCGACCCCGTAGGTGAGCGCCGTGGCGAGCGCGGCGATCAGCATCATGATGACGAAGGCCATCCGACCGTAGACGACGACGCTCACGCCGATCCCGCGCAGCCTTGCCGCCCGGTCCTCGTACTCGGCCATCTCCTCGTCCGGACGGCCGAAGAGCTTGGAGAGCATCGCCCCCTGGGCGTTGAACCGCTCCTGGAGGAGGCCGGCCAGGCCGGCGTTCACCTCCATCGACTGCCTGGTGTACCGCTGTGTCACTCGCCCCACGTACACCCAGGGAACGACGAACAGCGGGATCAGCACCACCGTGATGACGGCGACGAGCCACGACAGGTAGAACAGCTCGGCCATCACCAGGACGACCCCGATCACGCTGGGGAGCGCCATCAGCAGCTGGCTGAACGCCTGCTGCGTCATGATCAGATCCGTGTGGAGCCGTCCGACCAGCACACCGGTCTGGGTGCGGGTGAAGAACGCGACCGGCAGCCGCTGGACGTGCTCGATCGACTGGATCCGGACGTCGTGGCTGACCCCCTGCCCGATCGATCCGGCGAGGTGGGCGAGCACCAGCTGCAGCAACGCGTCGAGGACGGCGAGCCCCGCGGTGAGGCCGGCCAGCAGGGTGACGGCTCCGGAGTCGCCCTTGAGGATCCCGTCGTCGACGATCTGCTTGAGCAACAGCGGAGTCGCCACCACGATGAGCGACTCCAGGACGGCGCCGATTGCGAAGAGTGCGATTCTGCCGGTGTACGGGCGAAAATAGGCCAGCACCCTGCGTGGCGTTTCAGGGCGGAGCTTGGCCGGCTCGGGATCGTCGCCTCCGCCGGCCCTTGGCGCCCCCCCGATGGACGGCATCATGACCATACGGACATCCCCTCTCCGACGACACCGAAGTCCGCAGGTCCATGGTGCTGATCGGACTCGCTGTCCACGAGTCGCCGTCCATGAGTCGGTGTCCAAGCGAGCATTTCCGACACTTGGACGCGGCCCCGGATTCCGACCTTCGGAAATTCCTCGGTGTCGCGAAATGAACCGATGGGGGAATGCGAGGAGCGGAAAGCAGAAGGACTCACCGGTCGAATGTCGGTGAGTCCCTGAGTGCGGGGTGCATCAGTGGGCGAGAGGCCCCCTGGCCGGCGCAGGGGCGATCGGCAGCCGCACCGTGACGTGGAGGCCGCCTCCGGGGCGCGGGGCGATGGTGAGGGTTCCGTCGTGCGCTTGGACGATGCTCTTGACGATGGCCAGGCCCAGGCCGACGCCCGCGTGGTCGTGGCGGATGCGTTCGGTGCCGCGCTGGAAGGGCTCGGTGAGGGTCGAGACCAGCTGCGCCGAGAGGATCTCGCCGGTGTTCTCGACGGTGAGCGTCACGCTTCCGGGATGGATGCCGGTCGTCACCCACACGGTGCCCCGACCGGGCAGGTTGTGGACGATCGCGTTGTGGATGAGATTGACTGTCATCTGCAGCAGGAGCGCGCGGGAGCCGATGGTCGGGGTGATGTCGCCCGAGGCCTCGATGGTGACGCCGTTCTTCTCCGCCATGGGAAGCAGCGTCTCGACGGCCTCCTCGACGTTCAGGGACAGGTCGACGGGCTCCCGGGTGAAGGATCGCTGGTCGGCCCGGCTGAGCAGGAGCAACGCCTCGGTGAGGTCGATCGCCCTGGCATTGACGTGGTGGAGGCGTCGGAACTGCTCGCCCGAATCTCGCGCCGGGTCGTCGAGAGCCACTTCGAGCAGGGCCCTCGTGATCGCCAGCGGGGTGCGCAGCTCGTGGGAGGCGTTGGCCGCGAACCTCCGCTGCTCGGTGACGTGCGCTTCGAGGCGCGCGAGCATGGTGTCGAACGCGTCGGCCAGCTCGCGGAACTCGTCCTGGCGGCCTTCCAGCTCGATCCGGTGGGAGAGCGACCCGTTCGCGGCCAATGAGGTGGCGTCGGTGATGCGGGTCAGTGGGGCGAGCATCCGGCCGGCGAGCAGCCAGCCTCCCAGCAGGCCGAACACCAGGAGGAACACCAGCACTCCGGCCACCGCCGGAGCGTAGGCGTGCAGCACGATGGTGCGGATGGGCACGAGCCCGTTGGGGCTGCTCGCCGCACCGGGCAGGCCGCGCAGCAGGTACACCCACACGGTGGCCAGCATCAGCACGCCCGCGAGCATGACGAAACCCGCATAGCTGAGGGCGAATTTGAGGCGGACGCTCAAGCCCGGTGTCCTAGGCGCCCGCATTGCCCTCACGCTCGATGTCCGCCGGGGTGATGATCCGGTATCCGACGCCGGGCACGGTGGCGATGATCTGGGGTTCACCGAGGCGTTTGCGCAGAGTCGAGACCGTGATGCGTACGGCATTGGTGAACGAGTCGGCGTTCTCGTCCCAGGCCCGCTCCAACAGTTCCTCGGCGCTGACGACGCCGCCTTCGGCGGCGACGAGCACGTCGAGCACGGCGAACTGTTTGCGGGTGAGTGCGATGTAGCGGTCGTCGCGGTAGACCTCGCGACGGAAGGGGTCCAGCCGCAGGCCCGCGATCTCCCGCACGGGCGGCCTGATGTACGCGCGCCTGCGGTCGAGCGCCCTGAGCCTGAGGACGAGTTCACGCATCTTGAACGGCTTGGTGAGGTAGTCGTCGGCACCGAGCCCGAACCCGGAGGCCTTGTCGTCGATCCGGTCGGCGGCGGTGAGCATGAGGATGGGCATGCCCGATCCCGCCGCGACGATCCGTTCGGCGACCTCGTCACCGGAGGGGCCGGGGATGTCGCGGTCGAGGACGGCGATGTCGTAGGCGTTGACGCTCAGCAGTTCCAAGGCGGTGTCGCCGTCACCGGCGATGTCCGCGGCAATCGCCTCCAGGCGCAGCCCGTCACGGATGGCCTCTGCCATGTACAGCTCGTCCTCGACGATCAAGACACGCATGTACCAATGCTACGCACCGGTGCCTGTCGTCCACCTATCGAAAACGCATGACAGCGGTCGAGGGCGTGAGGTCCCTCCTGGGGGTGGCGCCGGGCGCTGAATCTCCGTCATCACGCCTATGCCCCCGAGGCGGCGGCTTCGGCGAGGGAGTCGAGGACCGGACGGATCAGCGGGTGGCCGTCGGCGCCGGCGCGGACGGCGGCGAAGACCCGGCGGGTGGCGAGATCGCTGTCGACCGCGCGGACGGCGACCATGGCCAGGTCGACTCCGCGCAGGGCGGAGCGCGGGACGAGGGCGACGCCGGAGCCGGCGGAGGCGAGGGCGACGACGGCGCGGAAGTCGTCCGAGGAGTGCAGCAGGCGCGGCTGGAAGCCGGCGTGCTCGCAGGCCAGCAGGACGACGTCGTGGCAGGGGTTGCCCGGGTAGGGGCCGATCCACGGCTCGTCGGCGAGGTCCGCCACCGCGAGCGGCCCGGCTTCGGCGGCCAGCGGGTGCGCCAACGGCAGGACGGCCTCGAAGGGCTCGGCGTACAGCGGGACCCGGGTGAGCCGGGCGTCGTCGGCGCGCGGGGCACCCCGGTACTCGACGGCCACCGCGAGGTCGGCCCGGCCGTCCAGCACCATCGGCAGGCTGGCGTCGCCCTCGGCGTCCAGCACCTTGAGCCGGACGCCCGGCGCGCGCGAGGCGAGCAGGCCGATCGCGGGGGCGAGCACGTGCGAGATGCCGGTGGCGAAGGAGGCGACGGTGACCTCGCCCGCGACGCCGGCGCTGTAGGCGGCGAGGTCGGCCTCGGCGCGCTCCAGCTGGGCGAGCACCGCGTCGGCGTGGCCGAGCAGGATCTCCCCGGCGGCGGTCAGCCGCACGCCCCGGCCCTCCCGGGCGAGCAGGTGGTGGCCGGTCTCCTGTTCCAGGGCGGCCAGCTGCTGGGACACCGCGGAGGGGGTCAGGTAGAGGGCGGCCGCCGCGGCGGTCACGGTGCGGTGGTCCGCCACGGCCCGCAGGGTCCGCAGCCGTCGTGCGTCGATCACAGGCCAATTCTGCCAGCGCGGCTCGGCGAACCCGTCCGGGAGCCGTTCCGGGCGCCCGTACCACCGGTGGCGTATTTCGGGCGGAGATCGCTTCGGGCCGTTGACCGCCCGGGCCGGGCGGCGATTGGCTCATGAACGAGCCGGGCCGCGGGGGAGACGCGGGCCCGGCACTCGTCATCAGGGGAGGAAGTCCATGACCACCGCACGTTCCCGCCGCCGGCTGGCCCGCGCCGCCTGCGTCCTGGTCGCCGCCGTCGTGGCCGGTGCCGCGATGCCCGCCGCCGAGGCCCGTCCGCCCAAGGGCGACACCGCCCGGGTCAGCGAGGGCGCCAAGGGCGAGCAGCTCAACGGCCGCTCGTACGCACTCGGCCTGAGTGCCGACGGCCGCACCGCGCTGTTCGCCTCGGCCGCGACCAACCTGCTGCCCGGCGGCGGCACCCCGAACGACTCCGAGATCTACGTCAGGGACCTGCGCAACGGGCACGTCCAGCGGGTCAGCGTCGCCGACGACGGTTCCCGGCTGAACGCCGGCACCGCGGCCGGCTCGATCAGCGGAGACGGCCGGTACGTCGCCTTCACCACCGCCGCCACCAACGTGGTGCCCGGCCAGGTCAAGCACCCGAGCGACGTCTTCGTCCGCGACCTCTGGACCGGGCGCACCGAGCTGATCACCACGGGCAACCTCACCACCGGCGACGACGAGTCCATCCGCACCGTCGACAGCCCCAGCCTGAGCTGGGACGGCCGCTACGTCGTCTACGCCTCCAACCGCACCGACCTGGCCCCGGGGGTGCGCCGCGGCAAGGAGAACGTCTTCGTCACCGACCGCTGGACCCACACCACCCGGCTGATCAGCACCGGCTTCGGCGGCAGCACCGCCGACAACAACTCCTTCGACCCGAGCATCAGCGCGGACGGCCGCACCGTCGGCTTCACCTCCCGGGCCGGCAACCTCCTCCCGCCGCCCGCTACGGACGCGGCAGCGACGGACCCGGCCTCCTCGGCCTCCCCCTCGGTGGCCGGGACGGCCCAGCTCGCCGGGCAGCGCTTCTACCCGTACTACGTCTGGAAGGCCGACACCGGCACGGTCACCGGCGCCAGCCTGGACGACACGGGCGCCCTGGTCGGCGCCGCCGCCGGCCCCCGGATCAGCCCCGACGGCCGCTACGCCCTCTACGGCCTGCCGGTCCCCGTCGTCCTCCGGTCCGGCATGCACGGCTACCGGATGGACCTCTACGCCCGCGAGCTGGCCACCGGCAGGGTCACCCGGGTCAGCACCTTCCTGCCCGGCACCACGACCACCGGCAGCTCCTTCCGGCCCGTCATGACCTACGACGACCGCTTGGTCTACTTCGACTCCGACGCGGACAACCTGGTCCCCGGCGACACCAACCAGCAGACCGACGTGTTCCGCCGCGACCTGTGGACCGGACGGGTCGAGCGGGTGAGCGTCACCGAGGACGGCTCGCAGAGCACCGGCACCTCCTACGACCCGTACGTCGACGCCACCGGCGACACCGTGGTCTTCACCGCGGACGACGCCAACCTGGTACCGGGTGCCACCAACACCTTCACCGACGTGTTCCTGCGCCGTCAGTGAGCTGCCCGGCGCGGGGGCGGGTCACGGCCCGGCCCCGCGCCGCTTACAACAGTTGACGTAGATGCCGATCGAATCCATCCCAGCTGTTGACCCACGGCCCGCCCGAGCAGCCGGGCGGGCCGTGCTGGGAGGCGAACGTCAGCGGACCGGCAGCGAGACGTCCGCCGGACCGAAGGTCACCGTGCTGCCCTTCGGTGTCTCGCCGCCGTACAGGTCGTCATGGGTACCGAGCACGAGCGTGAGCCGGTGGCCGGCCGGCAGGTCGTACGCGGCGGGGAACAGCGTCACGTCCAGCGGGAAGGACCGGCCCGCCTGCCGTCCGCTCCAGCTCTGCGGGGCGTGCGCGATCAGGCGGCCGACGCCGAGGGCGTCCGTGTCGTAGAGGTACGCGACGGCCGTGCCCTGGGGCGCGGAGGCGGTGACGGTGGTGTGCACCCGGGCGGCTCCGCGCACGGAGAGGCCCTTCCAGTACGGCTGCGACCGCCGGACGGCCGCGGCGTCGCGGTCGAGCAGGGGCACCAGGGTGGTCGGCGGCTGGTGCAGCCACTGGTCGACCAGGCCGGAGAGCAGCACGACGCCGCCGCTCGCGCCGGAGGGCTCGTCGCCGCGGACGGTGGAGGTTTCGCCGAAGGTCAGTTGCTCGGTACGGGAGTTGACGGAGCTCCAGTCCGGGTACGCCTCGTGGGCGCCGGTCGGGCGGACCTCCAGGTCGACTCCGTCGCGGGCGCCGGCGGTGCCCTTGAGACCGCCCGATCCCTTGAGGTACCGGTCGAGCCAGGCCCGGGCACCGTCCCAGGTGGCGTTGGAGAAGCCGAGCAGGCCGGTGAACTCCTGGCTGGCGTGGTCGCCCGGGCGCAGTTCGAGGCGCTTGGGGACGGTGAGCTTCTGGTAGAAGTCGGTCATCTGGCCGGGGTTGAAGAAGCTGTCGCTCCAGCCGTTGGCGAGGTAGACGGCGGTGCCGTTGGCGTTGATCCGGTCCAGGTAGGTGGCGGGCGAGCGGACGTTCGCCCACTTGACCACCTCGGGCAGGTCGCGGTCGGCGAACAGGTCGTCCAGGGCGGTCGCGAACTCCGGGCTCTTGCGGCCGGTCAGGCCCTCGATCGTGGCCAGCCTGGTGGCGGCGGAGGTGTGCCGGGTCTGCCCGCTGTACAGCGCGTCGGTCAGGTCGGCCCAGCCGCTCAGCGAGGCGACGGCCTTGATCCGCGGGTCGAACGCGGCTCCGAGGAGGGTGAGGCCGCCGCCGAGCGACAGTCCGATCATGCCGACCCGGTCGGGGTCCGCCGGGGTGTGGGCGAGCGCCCAGTCGATCACCGTCGAGATGTCGGCGACGTCCTTGGGCCCGGCGACGTCCACCTCCCCGCCCGAACCCCAGAAGCCGCGCACGGTGTACGTCACGACGACGTACCCGGCGGCGGCGAAGCGGTGCCCCTGGGCGACGTACTCCAGGTCGTTCTGCCCCCAGCTCGCCGGCTGCACCACCACCGGGTAGCGACCCTGGGCATCCGCGCCCGGCGTCCCGGCGGGCGGGATGAACACGTCGGCCTTGAGGACGACCCCGTCCGCGGCGGTGATGTCCGCCAGCCGGAAGCCGCCGAACGCCGCCGGTGCAGCACTCAACACCGGTGCCGCGACGGCGGGTTGGGCCACCACCGCCCCCGCGCCGAGCCCGAGTGCCGCGACGAGGACCGCGCTCACTGCCCGGTGACCGCCAGTCCGGTGGGGTCGTGCCATCACGCTCTGCTCCTTCTGTTCACCCGATGTGATCGCGGCGAGCCTAACGATCTGACGGCGGCTCGGGGGAGGTGATGATCAGCCAAATTACTGGCCGGTAACGTGCAGTGGCACCGGAACCGCGAACGGGGGTGGGACGCCGGTGCGGGCCGGCGTCCCACCCCCGAAGCGGGAGGGTGGGGCAGGTGGTTGGTGACCGTGCGGCGGGGGGTGAATCGATTTCGCCACCGCCGCACGGAGATTGTGAGCCCGCGGGCCGGTCCGGTTCCGAGCGGTCCGGCCCGCGGGCGGTCTATCGGGCGGTCACTCCCCCAGCGCGGCGCGCGCGTCCACGAAGGCGGCGACGGCGCGCTCGACGTCCTCGGTGGAGTGCGCGGCGGACAGCTGCACCCGGATCCGGGCCTGGCCGTGCGGGACGACCGGGTAGGAGAAGCCGATCACGTACACGCCGCGCTCCAGCAGGAGTTCGGCGAGCCGCCCGGCCTTGGCCGCGTCGCCGATCATCACCGGGGCGATCGGGTGGTCGCCCGGCAGGATCTCGAAGCCGGCCTCGGTCATCTTGGTGCGGAACAGCGCGGTGTTGGCCGCCAGCTTCTCGCGCAGCTCGTTGGACTGCTCGACCAGGTCGAGCACCTTCAGCGAGGCGGCCGCGATCACCGGGGCCAGCGAGTTGGAGAACAGGTACGGGCGGGAGCGCTGGCGCAGCAGGGCGACGATCTCACGGCGGGCGGCGACGTAGCCGCCGGAGGCGCCGCCGAGCGCCTTGCCCAGGGTGCCGGTGATGATGTCCACCCGGTCCATCACGCCGTGCAGTTCGGGGGTGCCGCGGCCGCCGGCGCCGACGAAGCCGACGGCGTGCGAGTCGTCGACCATGACCATGGCGTCGTAGCGGTCGGCCAGGTCGCAGATCTCGCGCAGCGGGGCGACGTAGCCGTCCATCGAGAAGACGCCGTCGGTGACGATCAGACGGCGGCGGGCGTCCTGGGTCTCCTTGAGCTGCTGCTCCAGGTCGGCCAGGTCGCGGTTGGCGTAGCGGTGGCGGCGGGCCTTGCTGAGCCGGATGCCGTCGATGATGCTGGCGTGGTTGAGCGCGTCGGAGATGACGGCGTCGCGGTCGTCCAGCAGGGTCTCGAAGACGCCGCCGTTGGCGTCGAAGCACGAGGAGTAGAGGATGGTGTCCTCCTGGCCGAGGAAGGCCGAGAGGCGGTCCTCGAGCTCCTTGTGCACGTCCTGGGTGCCGCAGATGAAGCGGACCGAGGCCATGCCGTAGCCCCAGCGGTCCAGCGCGTCCTTCGCCGCGGCGAGCACCTCGGGGTGGTCGGCCAGGCCGAGGTAGTTGTTGGCGCAGAAGTTGAGCACCTCGCCCGGGCGGCCGCCACCGGTGACGGTGACCGCGGCGCTCTGCGGGGTGCCGATGACCCGCTCCGGCTTGAACAGGCCGGCCTCGCGGATCTCGTCGAGGGTGGCGGCGATGTCGGCGCGCACGTTGTCGAACACAACAGGCTCCTTTGGCGTCAGCGGGGTGCTCAGGCGGTCCAGTCGAGGATGATCTTGCCGCAGTTGCCGCTCGCGGCGTCGTCGAAGGCGGCCTCGAAGTCGGTGGCGGCGTAGCGGCCGGTGATCACCGGGCTGAGGTCCAGGCCGCCCTCCAGCAGCACGGACATCGCGTACCAGGTCTCGAACATCTCGCGGCCGTAGATGCCCTTGATGGTGATCATCGAGGTGACGATGCGCGCCCAGTCGACGGCGAAGTCGTCGGCGGGCAGGCCCAGCATGGCGATCTTCCCGCCGTGGGTCATGTTGGCGATCATCGACTGCATCGCCTCGGGGCGGCCGGACATCTCCAGGCCGACGTCGAAGCCCTCGCGCAGGCCCAGCTTCTGCTGGCCCTCCTCGATGGTGTGCTCGGCGACGTTGAGTGCCAGCGTCACGCCGACCTGGCGGGCCAGGTCGAGGCGGTACGGGGAGACGTCGGTGATCATCACGTTGCGGGCGCCGGCGTGCTTGGCGACCGCGGCGGCCATGATGCCGATCGGGCCGGCGCCGGTGACCAGCACGTCCTCGCCGACCAGCGGGAAGGACAGCGCGGTGTGCACGGCGTTGCCGAAGGGGTCGAAGATCGCGGCCACGTCGAGGTCGACCGGCACCCGGTGCACCCAGACGTTGGAGGCGGGCAGCGCCACGTACTCGGCGAAGGCGCCGTCGCGGTTGACGCCCAGGCCGATGGTGTTGCGGCACAGGTGGCGGCGGCCGGCCAGGCAGTTGCGGCACTTGCCGCAGACCAGGTGGCCCTCGCCGCTGACCAGGTCGCCGATCGCGATGTCCGCGACGCCGGCGCCCAGCTCGGCGACCTCGCCGACGAACTCGTGACCGAGGACGAGCGGGGTCTTGATGGTCTGCTGCGCCCAGCCGTCCCACTTGCGGATGTGCAGGTCGGTGCCGCAGATGCCGGTCCGCAGCACCTTGATCAGCACCTCGCCGGGGCCGATCTCGGGCTTGGGGACGTCCATCAGCCAGAGCCCGGGCTCGGCGTTGTGCTTGACGAGTGCCTTCACGGGCGACGGCTCCTGACGTGCGGATCGGGGGACGGCCTCCGGGTGCGGGCGAGGCCGAGGGCGCGGTTCGGCCGCTCCTGACGGGCACGCTCCGGCAGGCAGAAATCTGCCTGGTGGGAGGGGGTGCGGTCCATCGAGGAATTCTTAAGGGCGGCCACAGCTGGGCTAAACGATCGTGCCCGAGCTGGGGCCGAGGGCGGTCGCGGCATGCCGGTGCTCACCCGTCCGGCCGAGCGCGGGGCATCGGCGGCGACACCAACCGGCCGTCGCACCCGGGTACTTGACAAGGAGCCGCCAGCGGGAGCGGCCACCCGGGTGGGGGTCGGGCCCGTTCGGGCCAGCCGGGCCGCCACCGGCGCGCGGGCCCCCGACGGCGGTGCTTACGGTGGCGACGCTCCCCTGCGGCCCCGTGGAGCAGGCGCTCCGGGGCCCGTTTCAGCAAAGGGCCCTTCGCCCCAGAGAGGCGCCTCGACCCATGACCAAGCCCCGACGGCCGCGCCCGGCCGCTGTCCACACCGCCGGCCGCGCGACCGCCGCCGCCCTGGCCCTGACCGGCCTGCTCGCCACCGCGGCCTGCTCCGGCGACTCGAAGCCCGCCCCGCGGGCCGCCGACCCGGCGGTCATCGCCGAACCCGCCGCGCTCAGCCCCTCGCCCAGCTCCTCGGCGACCGCCTCGCCGAGCCCGGGGAACGCCTCCTCCGGCGCGGTGGTGCCGCTGACCCCCGACGTCACCTCCCGGCTGGACGCCGCGATCCAGCGGGTGATGAGCCAGGCCTCCGTCCCCGGCGTCTCGGTCGGGCTGATCACGCCC
Organism: Kitasatospora sp. NPDC001683; assembly: GCF_053596495.1. Taxonomy (NCBI): domain Bacteria; kingdom Bacillati; phylum Actinomycetota; class Actinomycetes; order Kitasatosporales; family Streptomycetaceae; genus Kitasatospora; species Kitasatospora sp. NPDC001683. The sequence continues at coordinate 17,829 of NZ_JBSFGK010000038.1, read as the reverse complement.
GGCGGCACGTACCAGAAGTCCTTCGGCGTCGCCGACAAGTCCGCCGGGACGCCGATGGACCCGGGGCTCTTCACCCGGATCGGCAGCGAGACCAAGACCTACACGGCGACAGCCGTGCTGCGCCTGGTGGACCAGGGCAAGGTGGCCCTGGACGACCCGATCTCCAAGTACGTCGACGGCGTCCCCGGCGGCGACGGGATCACCGTCCGCCAGCTCGGCGACATGCGCAGCGGGCTGTTCCCGTACAGCTCCGACCCGGACTTCGTCAACGACCTGATCAGCGACCCGCAGCACGTGTTCACCCCGGACCAGCTGCTCGCCTACGGCTACAAGCACCCCGCCGTCTTCCCGCCCGGCACCAAGTTCCAGTACAACAACAGCAACTACATCCTGCTGGGCAAGCTGATCGAGAAGGTCGGCGGGCAGTCGGCCGGCGACTTCCTGAAGACCCAGGTGTTCTCGCCGGCCTCGCTCGCCAAGACCAGCTTCCCCACCGACGGGACCCTCCCCGACCCGCACGCCCACGGCTACACCAACCAGACGCCCGACGGGTCGATCCAGGACGCCACCAACTGGAACCCGTCCTGGGCGTGGACCGCCGGGGCGGTCATCACCCAGCTCGCCGACCTGGAGAGCTGGGCCAAGACCGTGGCCACCGGCGGGATCATCAGTCCGGCCAGCCAGGCCGAGCGACTGAAGACCCTGCCGACCGGCGACCCGGGCGTCAGCTACGGCTTCGGGCTGTTCAACAACAACGGCTGGATCGGGCACAACGGCTCGATGCCGGGCTACGAGAGCGTGGCCGTCTACCTGCCGGACGCCCAGAGCACCTTGGTGCTGCTGCTCAACACCGATGTGCTGTACCAGGGTTCGGAGCCTTCGTCGCTGTTCGCGAACGAGATCACCAAGATCGTCTCGCCGAAGAACGTCTACTCCGTCCCGCCGGCGACCCCCGCGCCCTCGGCTCCGGGCTCGGCCTCCGGCTCCCCGTCGGCCGGCTCCCCGTCGACCGGCGCCTCGGGCAGCGGATCGCCCTCGCTCCCGTCCGGCACCTCCCCCGCCACCGTGCGGTCCTGACCGCCTGGCGCTGCGCCGGAGGCCCGACCCGTTGCCCCGGGTCGGGCCTCCGGCTGCGTCCCGTCAGATCCCCAGCACCTGGCCGAGGTCGTATGAGACCGGCTCCTCCAGCTGCTCGTAGGTGCAGCTCTCCGGCGTGCGGTCCGGCCGCCAGCGGCGGAACTGCGCGGTGTGCCGGAAACGGCTGCCCTCCATGTGGTCGTACGCCACCTCGACCACCCGCTCCGGGCGCAGCGCGATCCAGGACAGGTCCTTGCCGCCGGTCCAGCGGCTGACCGCCCCCGGCAGCCGGCCCTCGGCGTGCGCGGCCTCCTCCGCCCAGGCGCCCCACGGGTGTTGGGAGAGGTCGTCCATCCTGAGCGGGGCCAGTTCCTCGACCAGTTCGCGGCGGCGGGCCATCGGGAAGGCCGCGCAGACGCCGACGTGCTGGAGCTTGCCCTGCTCGTCGTGGAGGCCGAGCAGCAGCGAGCCGACCACCGGGCCGCTCTTGTGCTCGCGGTAGCCGGCCACCACGCAGTCGGCGGTGCGCTCGTGCTTGATCTTGTACATGGTCCGCTCGCCCGGCCGGTACGGCTGGTCCAGCGGCTTGGCCACCACCCCGTCCAGCCCGGCGCCCTCGTACTCGGCGAACCAGCTCTCGGCGACGTCGCGGTCGGTGGAGGCGGGGGCGGTGAAGACCGGGTCCGCTACCCCGGCCAGCGCCGCCTCGAGCGCCGGGCGGCGCACCGAGAGCGGCTCGTCGACGAGCGAGTCGTCACCGAGGGCGAGCAGGTCGAAGGCGACGAAGGAGGCGGGCGTCTGCTCGGCGAGCAGCTTCACCCGGCTCGCCGCCGGATGGATCCGCTCCAGCAGCTCCTCGAAGCGCAGCCGCCCCTCCCGGGCGATCACCACCTCGCCGTCCAGCACGCAGCGCGGCGGCAGCTCCCGCCGGAAGGCCTCCACCAGCTCGGGGAAGTACCTGGTCAGCGGCTTGCCGGTGCGGCTGCCGAGCTCCACCTCGTCGCCGTCGCGGAACACGATCGTGCGGAAGCCGTCCCACTTGGCCTCGTACTGCATCCCCGGCGGGATCTTGGCCACCGACTTGGCGAGCATCGGCTCCACCGGCGGCATCACGGGCAGGTCCATGAGTCCCAGACTCGGGCCAACGGGCTCGGGGCGCGCGCCGGGCGCCGCGCCCTTACGGTGAGGGGCATGGGCTCCGCCGTCGAACTCGAAGTCGCCGGGCGCACCGTCCGGCTGTCGAACCCGGACAAGGTGTACTACCCCGAGCGCGGCCTCACCAAGCTGGACGTCGCGCAGTACTACCTGGCCGTCGCCGACGGGGTGCTGCGCGGACTGCGCGACCGGCCCACCACCCTCCAGCGCTTCCCGGACGGGGTCGACGGCGAGTTCTTCTACCAGAAACGAGCACCCAAGGGCCTGCCGGACTGGCTGCCCACCGCCCGGATCGACTTCCCCAGCGGCCGCTCCGCCGACGAGATCTGCCCCACCGAACCGGCCGCCGTGCTGTGGGCCGCCAACCTGGGCTGCCTCACCTTCCACCCCTGGCCGGTCCGGCGCACCGACACCGACCACGTCGACGAGCTGCGCATCGACCTCGACCCCCAGCCCGGTACCGACTTCCGCGACGCCGTCCACGCCGCCCACGAGCTGCGCGCCCTGCTCGAGGAGCACGGGCTGCGCGGCTGGCCCAAGTCCTCCGGCGGGCGCGGCCTGCACGTCTACGTCCCGCTGGTGCCCGAGTGGACCTTCACCGACGGCCGGCACGCCGTGATCGCCCTCGGGCGGCTGCTGGAACAGCGGATGCCCGGGAGGGTCACCACCGCCTGGTGGAAGGAGGAGCGCGGCGAACGGATCTTCGTCGACTACAACCAGATGGCCCGCGACCGCACCATCGCCTCCGCCTACTCCCTGCGCGCCCGCCCCCGCGCCACCGCCTCCACCCCGCTGCGCTGGGAGGAGCTGGACGACGCCGCCCCGGAGGACTTCGACCTGCGGACGGTGCCCGCCCGCTTCGCCGAACTCGGCGACCTCAACGCGGAGATGGACGACCACGCCTACCGGCTGGACGGCGTGCTGGAGCTGTACCAGAAGCAGCTGCACGACGAGGGCCTCGGCGAACTCCCGTACCCGCCCGACCACCCGAAGGCGGCGGGCGAACCGACCCGGGTCCAGCCGAGCCGGGCTCGCAAGAAGGACAGGCCCTAGGCTGACCGGATGCCCTTCGACCACAACGACCACTACCACCGGTTACTGCTGCGCTCCTTGCCGCCCGGCGCCCGCCGCGCCCTGGACGTCGGCTGCGGCACCGGCACCTTCGCCCGGGCGCTCGCCCGGCGCGGTCTCGAGGTGGACGCCGTCGACCGCGACACCGTCGTGATCACCGCCGCGCAGTCGCGCGGTGACTCCTCACGGATCCGGTACCGGCAGGCGGACCTCACCACGCTCGAACTGCCGCCCGGTCACTACGACTTCATCTCCAGCCTGGCCAGCCTCCACCATCTGCCGCTCGACACCCTCGCCCGGCTGCGCGACGCCCTGGCGCCCGGCGGGGTGCTGGTCGTGCTGGGCTGCTACCGGGAGACCACGCCCGGGGACCGGCTGATCAGCCTGGCGGCGGTGCCGGTGAACGCGCTGTGCCGGCTCGTCGTCCACCTGCGCGAGCGCGGCGCCCCGCCGAGCCGCGTGCAGGCCCCGGTCACGATGCCGAAGACCTCGCTCCCCGAGATCCGGGCGTACGCGGCGCAGCACCTGCCGGGGTTCCGGGTGCGCCGACTGCTGTTCTGGCGGTACCTGTTGGCGTATCGCCGCAACCGGTGATCAACTGGGCCGGACGATTCTTCGGGAGGGAGCGGGCATGGGTGTGCGGGGGCTGGCGGAGATCCTGGCGGACGCGGCGGGCGGGGTGTTCCCGCCACCGGACGGCACGGTGACGGTGCTGCCGCAGCCCTCGCCGCACGAGGCCGGGGTGATCGCCTTCGCCGCACACGCCGTGGTGTTCACCGACCAGGACCCGGACTGGGTGCACGCCGTCCTCGCCGCCGACCCCGGCGACCCGCTGTCCGCACCGCTCTGCCCGCCTTTCCTCAGCGCCTTCGCCGAGCGCACCGGCCGCACCGTCAACAACATCGATCTGCTCTCCGTCGCCGACCCCCTGCCCGGCGAGCCGCCGCTGCCGCTCACCCCGGTCGAGGACCGCGAACACCCGCGCGTGGTCAGGGCGTTGCGCTACCGCGAGGATGTCCGGGTGTACGAGGCCGACGGCGGCGTGCTGATCCTCGGCCGCGGCGTGGCGGGCCGGTGGGAGACCGCCATCGAGGTGGACCCGCACGCCCAGGGCCGCGGCCTGGGCCGCGCCCTCGCCACCGCCGCCCGCCACCTGTCCCCCGGCGAGCCCGTCTGGGCGCAACAGGCCCCCGGCAACGCCCCCAGCGTCCGCGCCTTCCAGGCGGCCGGCTACCGGCCGGTCGGCGCGGAGGCGCTGCTGGTGGTGGGGCAGCCGTAGCGTCTCATCGCACCAGGACCCGGTCGGCTTCGAGGTCGTACCCGAGGAAGGGCGCACCGCCGCCCTCGGTATGCGTCGGCACGGACCTGCCCAACCGCCGCCCGACCGCGGCCAGGAACCCGCACAACGCGTCCAGCCCTGCCTGGCCGCGGAGTTGGGCGACATCGACGTCGAAGTCGATCCGCTCCGCACTGCGGAACCGGAACACCACCCCGACCTCCGGGCCCGGCCGCACGCTCAGCACCGGCTGCGCGGGGCCGGGCCGGAACAGCACCTCCTCGGCCCGGGGCAGCGGCAGCTCGAAGCAGCCCACGACGAACGTGGGGGCCCAGCCCCGCTCTACCACCAGGTCGAGCAGGGCCTGCCAGTCCGCCACGGTGGTGTCCGCGACCCACCTCTGCGGCAACCAGCCGTCCCGCACCGGATCGATCAGCCATGCGGCGTGGTCGTCCCACAGCAGATCAGCCATCCCGCCATCCTGCCCCCGCAGGGCCCCTCCCGGCGAGTGGCGGCCGCCGGTCATGGGGCCGGCGGCTCCTCGCGCATGAGCACGACCCCGTCGGCAGCCGCGTCGAAACCGATCATCGGGAACGCGTCGTAGCCACCCTCGGCGTACATCACCACCGCCTTGCCCAGCCGCCGCCCGACCGCCGCCAGGAACCCGCAGAAGGCCTCCAGCCGCTCCTGCCCCTGGAGCTCCCAGAGCGAGACGTCGAAGTCGATCGCCTCGGCCGCGTAGAAACGGAAGATCGCGCACAGGTCGGCGGTCGGCCACACCAGCAGGCTCGGGCACTCCGCGTCGTCCGGGCGCGCCAGCACGGCCTCGGCCGCCGGAAGCGGCAGTGCCACATCGCCTTCCCGGTACTCATACGCCCAGCCGCGCTCCACGACGAGGTCGAGCACCGCCTGCCAGTCGGCCGCCGTGGTGCCGTCGACGACCACGTCCGGCAGCGTCGCCCCGTCGCTCGGGTCGAACATGTACGCCACGTCACCCCAGCGCAGATCAGCCATCCCGCCATCCTGCCCGACAGCCGGCCCCTGCCGCCGAGCGGCTATTCACTCCGCGCACCCGCCGGGGCCAGCTCGGCGATGATCCGGACGGCGTCCGCGATCTGCGCGTCGGTGAGGTCCCCGCGGGCGGTCAGGCGCAGCCGGGAGACGCCGTCCGGGACGGACGGGGGCCGGAAGCAACCGACCGCGAGGCCCGCCCGGCGGCAGTCGGCGGCCCAGGCGACGGCGGCCTCCGGGCCCGGGGCGCGGACCGAGACCACGGCCGCGTCCGGCTCGCAGGCCCGCAGACCGGCGGCGGTGAGCCGGGCGGCGAGGCTGCGGGCGACCTCGCGGGCCCGCTCGGCGCGCTCCGGCTCGGCCCGCAGCAGCCGCAGGGCGGCGAGGGCGGCGCCGGCGGCTGCCGGGGCCAGACCGGTGTCGAAGATGAAGGTGCGGGCGGTCTCGGTCAGGTGCTGGATCACCCGGCGCGGGCCGAGCACCGCGCCGCCCTGCGAACCGAGCGACTTGGACAGCGTCACGGTGGCGACGGTGTCCGGCTGCCCGGCCAGCCCGGCCGCCGCCAGCGCGCCGCGCCCGCCGGGGCCGAGCACGCCCAGCCCGTGGGCGTCGTCCACCAGCAGCGCGGCGCCGTGCGCCCGGACGGCCTCGGACAGCCCGCGCAGTGGCGCCGCGTCCCCGTCCACCGAGAACACCGAGTCGGTGACCACCAGCGCCCGCCGCTGCGCCCGCCCGGCCAGCACCTCGGCGACCGCCGCCGGGTCGCTGTGCGGGGCCCGGTGCACGTCGGCGCGGGCGAGGCGGCAGCCGTCGATCAGCGAGGCGTGGTTGTAGGCGTCGGAGACGATCAGGGTGTCCGGGTCGGTCAGCGCGGTGAGCGCGGCCAGGTTCGCCGTGTACCCGGAGGAGAACACCAGCGCGGCCTCCACCCCGCAGAACTCCGCGAGCTCCTCCTCCAGTTCGGTGTGCAGCGCGGTCGTCCCGGTCACCAGCCGCGACCCCGTCGCACCCCCGCCCCACCGCAGCGCCGCCTCCCCCGCCGCCCGGGTCACCACCGGGTGCCTGGTCAGCCCCAGGTAGTCGTTCCCGGCCAGGTCCAGCACCGGATCCTCCGCCGCCCGGCTGCGCAACGTACGGGTCAGCCCGGCGTCGGCGCGCAACGCGGCGGCCTCGTCGAGCCAGTCGAAGACGTCCGCCGGGGCCGGCGCGGCGGCGGGGCGGGTCTGGGAGGCGAGAGAGTTGACCATGCCCGGCACTCTGACACGCCTCCCGAGCCCCGATCAATGTGCGACTCGGCACAGCCCCGGCGTGCTGTTTTTGTGGCGTTCATCTTGAATTCATTTGAATTACAGATCCCAGACACCGAAACTCTGTCACTTCGACTGAATTCGACAGCTCTGCAGCCACCCCCAATGACTCGACAATATTTTCGATACACTCCACGTCGTTCTTCACCTGGGGGCAAGAAGTGACAGACCTTGAGTTCGAGCGTCGAATGAACCCGTGGCTCTTCGACGACAAGGGCAATCTGACCGAAGAAGCGAAGAAGCGGTTTCCGGACCTGGCCGGCGCCAACGCCGCCCCGGTCTCGCTGAATCCGGCCGGCGGCGGGAAGACCGTCACGGTCAACACCGGCGTGCTCCAGCAGGCCGCCCAGAACGCCTTCTCCCTGCGGGACTCCGTCAAGTCCGAGTGCGACCAACCTGGCGAGCACGTGACCGCCGCCGCCGGTGCGCTCAAGGGCTGGGCCCTCGGCACCGTACTCCCCGCATCCTGGGCAACGTGGTCCACCCAGGCCGACGCCCTGAAGGGGACGGTCGGAGATATCGGCACCAACCTCCAGACCACCGCGCAGGCGTACATCCAGACCGAGTCCGACATCCACGCCAGCTTCAACAAGCCGCAGAGCGCCAAGAGCTAGCACCGCGCACGGGGGAAAGCAGTACGATCATGGTGACATTCAGCCAGCTCCAGCAGGTCGACCTCAGCAGCCTCAACTCGGCGGCGGGCGACTTCGAGGCCCTGGTCCGCAAGTGGGACCTCACCCAGCGGATGCAGAACGAGGTCATCGGCACCATCACGCAGTCCGGCTGGCACGGTGACGCCGCCGGCCTCGCCAACGCCAAGCTCACCTGGGCCCGCGACCAGATCCACGCCGCCTTCGAGGAGGCCTCAGCGCTGGCCAAGGCCCTTCGGGACGCCCACACCGAGATCACGGCCGCCAAGCAGGACCTCACCAATGCCGTGCACAACGCCACCACGGTCGGCCTCACCGTCAACAGCGAGGGCGCGGTGAGCTGGCCCGCGCCCACGACCGAGGAGGACAAGCGCGACCCGGACTACGGCAAGAGCTGGAAGGCCAAGGCCGATTCGGCGGCCAAGGCCATCGGCGACGCGATCGACCGCGCCACCGAGGCCGACCTCGACGCTGCCAGGGCCCTGGGCGACGACACCGGCAGTGACGGCACCGCCTTCAACGCCAATCCGGCCGGCGGCATCCCGGAGGAGGAGGCCAAGGCGGCCACCTACATCCTCAGCCTCGGCGACAAGGCCAGCGACGCCCAACTCAAGCACCTCCAGAGCATCCTGGACCACCACAACAGCGACCCGCGCTTCGCCACCTCCTTCTACGGCAACCAGGACCCGGCGACCTTCCTGTCGAAGTACGGTGCCATGGCGCAGAGCGGGGACTACGCCAACAGTCCGGCCCGCTCCGCCGCGATCAAGGGCATCCAAAAGGACCTGGGCCTCACCCTGGCCACCGCGACCGACACCAAGCAGCCGCTGCACGTCTCGGACGACTGGGAGACCAAGCTGCGCGCGGCCGGTGCCAAGCAGATCCCCGTCCCGGCGGGCGCCGACCCGGCGCACAGCCCGTACGGCTACCAGATCATGGCCAACCTGTTGCGCAACGGGAAGTACGACCCGCACTTCATCAACCCGATCGCGGAGCACGTCACCCAGCTCACCGAAGAGAACCCGATGCGCTGGGACGCGGCCACCAAGGCCACCTACCCGTTCACCGAGCTCAAGTTCATCGGCGTGCCCGACAAGGACGGGAACCTGCGCGGCATCAACCCGATGTCCGCCGTCCTGGAAGGCCTCGGTCACAGCCCCGAGGCGGCCACCAAGTTCTTCCACGATCCGGCGACCACCTACAACCCGGACGGCACGGTCAAGAGCACCGGCGGCGCGAACACCTACCTCAAGACCCTCACCGACAACGGCACCCGCTCTCTCCTGCTCGACCAGCAGTACCCGCCCCGGCCGAACCCGGGCACCGCCGACCCCTTCGACGTCACCTCCCTCGGCCACGCCCTCGAGGCCGCCACCACCGGCCGGGCGTACGACGACGTGCACGGCAAGTTCCCTCCGCACACCAGCGACATGAACGCCGTCATGCAACAAGTCGTGACCAGGTTCGGCACCGGCGACGGTCCGGACGCCCTCAACGGGGGACGGTTCGCGAACCTCAACGGCAGCCTCGGCAACATGACCGCCAACTACATGGGCGACATCCAGGGCGCCCTGGAAGGGCCGGGCTCCAACTCGCACCTGTTCAAGGCGGGCGAGGTCGAGCGACTGCTGGGCACGCTCGGCCGGAACCCGGACGCCTACGCCTCGATCGCTGCCGGGCAGCAGGCCTACACCACTGCCCAGATCCAGGACGTGCTGGCCCACCCCGAGCTGCACAAGGACCTGGCCGTGGCGATCGAGAACATCGCCAAGCCGGCCGGCCAGGTCAACGGCCTGATCACCAGCGCCATGGTCGACGCGATCTACGACAAGCACACCGCCAGCGACGCCCAGTTCAACGGCGCCATCGACACCAAGCGGGAACTCGCCGGCCAGCTCTGGTCGTTCGCCGGCGACGCGATCAAGGAGAGGGCCCCCCTGATCGGCGAGGGCGTCGACTACGTGGCCAACCAGATCATGGACAACGTTGCCGCCGGCTACAAGGTCGACACCCACGACGCCGCGAGCGACGAGGCCGTCACGGCGAAGCAGAACGCCGAGACCAACGCCCAGCAGGCGATCATCAACGCAGTCCGCGACGCCGGCCGCAATACGGGCGCCGACCCGAACTACATCGACGACGTGGCCCGACGGGCCGCGCAGGAGGAGAACACCGGCTACGGCAGCGGCAGGGACTCCTTCGGAACCGCGTTCCCCAAGAAGTAGACCCCGAACGCCACACCCCAGGCCCACCGAGAGCATTGAGACATGGCTGACGTCGCCCACATCATCCCGCCGTCCCCGGACGACCCGCCCCGGCGCCGGTCCCGGGTCCGCCCCTGGCACGCCGCCGTCGCCCTCGTGGCGGCGGCGGCCGTGGGCGGCGGGTTGTGGGCGTGGAAGCCGTGGCAGGAGGTGGAGCTGCCGCAGAGCGCCTGCTGGTCCCAGGTCACCAAGGACGAGCTCAAGGTGCTCGCGGGCCCGGACGGCCGTGGCTACGAGGGCGCCCGCCAGGACCGGATGGCAACCCCGTCGGCCCCGGTCAACGGCGACCGGTACGGCAAGTGCGAAGTCTGGTGGGCCGGGCAGCACAGAACGGCCGACGTCCTTCTGTCGGCAACCGTCTCCCCCGCCTACGACGGGATCGACGCCGACCGGCAGAAGGACACCCGGGAGGCCGGTCGCACCACGCCGCTGGACTTCGGCCCCGACACAGTGGGCTGGGTGGCCGACGCGGGCGGCGACAAGTCTCCCCGGGTGCGGTTGTACGTCCGATGCGACGGCTACCAGCTGCCGGCGGAGCTCCGTAAGGGCGAGGCCGACCCGGCGTACGTCCAGGTCTCCGTCGAAGGCGAGCCCTGGGTCTCCACCTCGCCCCGTGCCAGGATCCGGCAGACGTACGCCGATGTCGCCCTGAAGATCGCGCGGGCCGCCCCGGGCGCGTACAGGTGCGCCAACACCCCCCAGCTCGTCTCCACCGCCCCGACCGTTCCCGTCGCGTGATCGCGGGCTTTGCCCGGGGTGGCGGCGAGCAGGCAAGATAGCCGGGTGACCCTCCTTGATCTGATGCCGAAGCCCGCCACCCCCGACGCGCTGTACGAGACGTTCGCAGCCTGGGCGGAGGAGCGTGGGATCACGCTGTACCCGGCGCAGGAGGAGGCGCTGATCGAGCTGGTGTCCGGGAACAACGTGATCCTGGCGACGCCGACCGGCTCGGGCAAGAGCCTGGTGGCGGCGGGGGCGCACTTCGCGGCGCTGGCGGAGGGGCAGCGGACGTTCTACACGGCGCCGATCAAGGCGCTGGTGTCGGAGAAGTTCTTCGACCTGGTGAAGATGTTCGGCACCGAGCAGGTCGGCATGATGACCGGCGACGCGAGCGTGAACCCGACCGCGCCGATCATCTGCTGCACGGCCGAGGTGCTGGCGCAGATCGCGCTGCGGGACGGTGCGCGGGCGGACATCGGCCAGGTGGTGATGGACGAGTTCCACTTCTACGCCGAGCCGGACCGCGGCTGGGCCTGGCAGATCCCGCTGCTGGAGCTGCCGCAGGCGCAGTTCCTGCTGATGTCCGCGACGCTCGGTGACGTCCGCCGCTTCGAGGAGGACCTGACCCGCCGCACCGGCCGCCCGACCACGGTGGTGCGCAACGCGACCCGCCCGGTGCCGCTGTTCTACGAGTACCGCCGCACCACCCTGCACGACACCCTGGAGGAGCTGCTGCAGACCGGCCAGGCGCCGGTCTACGTCGTGCACTTCACGCAGAAGGAGGCGGTGGAGCGGGCGCAGTCGCTGATGAGCATCAACATGTGCTCGAAGGCGGAGAAGGACGCCATCGCCGAGCTGATCGGCAACTTCCGGTTCACCACCAAGTTCGGTCGCAACCTGTCCCGTTACGTGCGCCACGGCATCGGCGTGCACCACGCGGGCATGCTGCCGAAGTACCGTCGGCTGGTCGAACGCCTCGCCCAGGCGGGCCTGTTGAAGGTGATCTGCGGCACCGACACGCTCGGCGTCGGCGTCAACGTGCCGATCCGCACGGTGCTGTTCACCGCCCTGTCGAAGTACGACGGACAGCGCGTGCGCATCCTGCGCGCCCGCGAGTTCCACCAGATCGCCGGGCGCGCGGGCCGGGCCGGCTTCGACACCGTGGGCCAGGTGGTCGCCCAGGCGCCGGAGCACGTGATCGAGAACGACAAGGCGATCGCCAAGGCCGGGGACGATCCGAAGAAGAAGCGCAAGGTGGTGCGGAAGAAGGCGCCGGAGGGCTTCGTCGGCTGGACCGAGGAGACCTTCGACAAGCTGATCGCCGCCGACCCGGAGCCGCTGGTCTCCCGGTTCAAGGTGAGCCACGCGATGCTGCTGTCGGTGATCGGCCGCCCGGGCAACGCCTTCGAGGCGATGCGCAAGCTGCTCACCGACAACCACGAGGACAGGTCCGCCCAGCGCCGGCACATCCGCACCGCGATCGCCATCTACCGCTCGCTGCTGGAGGGCGGCGTGGTGGAGCGGCTGCCGGAGCCGGACGCCGAGGGCCGGATCGTCCGCCTCACCCTGGACCTCCAGGAGAACTTCGCGCTCAACCAGCCGCTGTCCACCTTCGCGCTGGCCGCCTTCGAGCTGCTCGACCCGACCTCGCCGTCCTACGCGATGGACGTCGTCTCCGTCGTCGAGGCGACCCTCGACGACCCGCGCCAGATCCTCGCCTCGCAGCAGAACAAGGCGCGCGGCGAGGCCGTCGGCGAGATGAAGCGGGACGGCATCGAGTACGAGGAGCGGATGGAGCGGCTCCAGGAGATCACCTACCCGAAGCCGCTGGAGGAACTGCTCACCCACGCGTACGAGGTGTACCGCCGGGCGCACCCGTGGATCGGCGACCACCAGCTCCAGCCGAAGTCCGTGGTGCGGGACCTGTACGAGCGGGCGATGACCTTCACGGACTACGTCGGCTTCTACGAGCTGGCGCGCACCGAGGGCATCGTGCTGCGCTACCTGGCCGGGGCGTACAAGGCGCTGGAGCAGACCGTCCCCGAGGACGTGAAGACCGACGACCTGAAGGACGTCATCGCCTGGCTCGGCGAGCTGGTCCGCCAGGTCGACTCCAGCCTGCTGGACGAGTGGGAGCAGCTGGCCAACCCGACCGAGCCGCAGGCCGCCGAGGTCACCCTGGACGACAAGCCGGCTCCGGTCACCGCCAACGCCCGCGCCTTCCGGGTGCTGGTGCGCAACGAGATGTTCCGCCGGGTCGAGCTGTGCGCGCTGGAGCACTGGGACGAGCTCGGCGAGCTGGACGGCGAGTACGGCTGGGACGCGGACCGCTGGGCGGACGCCATGGACGGCTACTGGGACGAGTACGACGACCTGGGCACCGGCCCGGACGCGCGCGGCCCCAAGATGCTGATCATCGAGGAGGAGGACTCCGCCTGGAAGGTCCGGCAGATCTTCGACGACCCGGAGGGCGACCACGACTGGGGCATCAGCGCCGAGGTCGACCTGTACGGCTCGGACGAGGAGGGCCGGGCGGTGCTGCGGGTGACCGCGGTGGACCGGCTCGGGGGCTGACCTTCCGCCAAAAGGGGCCCGGCGCGACGAGTTGCGCCGGGCCCCTGGCCGTCCGTCACATCCAGACGAACGGCTGGCCCGCCGCGTAGGACAGCGCCCGGGTGGCCTCGTCCAGGTTCGGCTCGCCGCCGGTGCCCGAGGCGGTCGGCGTCGGGGTGGTGGCGCCGGGGGTGCCCGGGGTGGCGGTGCCGGCCTGGTGGGCGTCGCCGGGACGGGAGCTGGTGACGGTCACGTAGTGGCCGACCGCCTCGATCCGCGGCTCGCTGCCCGGCTTGGCGCTGCCGGCGGAGGGGGCGGGCGCGATGTTGGTGTCGGCGAGGATGAAGGCGACCGCGCCGGGCTTGGCGCGCAGGGCCTCGGCGGCCTTGGCGGCGGCGGACTGGTCGGTGAAGCGCAGCAGGGTGACGCTGCTCAGCACCGGGTGGTCGACACCGGTGAAGCTGACCGTCAGATAGGCCCGACAGCCGCTGTCCCGGAGCAGTTCCTGGGTGCGGTCCTGGAGCACCTCGTCGCACTGCTCGCCCTGCCGGATGCCGTTGCGCCGGGCCTTGTAGCCGATGGCCTCGACCGTGCGCTGGGCGGGGAAGAGGTTGTCGGCGTTGAGGGCCTCGGGGTCGGTGGTCGGCGGCGGGGCGCCCACCACCGGGGGCGTGCGGGCGGAGTCCTTGGTGGAGGGGCCGAGGCCGGGTATGTAGTCGCCGGGCGTCGGGCGGGTGATGATCCATCCGCCGGCCACGACCACGCCCACCACGACGACCCAGCCGACCGCCCGGCGGCCGGTCAGCCGCCGGCCGCGCCTGCTGCGCGCGGTACCGTCGGCCGCGGTGCTCCCGGCCGCAGTGGCCTCGGCCGAAGTGCCCGCGGCGCCCGCGCCGGTCCGCTGTCCTGCCCGGCCGTCCTGGCCCTCTCCCGGAGTCGGGGTGCGCTCCCCCTGCGTGGTCATGGCGCAGATTCTAAGCACCCTCCGGGTGGCCTGGATCACGGGGTCGGGGGTTGTCGATCTTCGCCCCGCACGCCACTTCGCTACCCGCCGGTAACCGTCCTCCCCGACCCCCGTCAAGCGCGTGACCAGCGCCGACGCCGTGAGCTTCGACACTGTGGCAATCGGCACATCCTTCCGGGGATCTTCTGGTGGGTTTGCTCTGGCGTCATTCGAGCGCCAGCAGGCAGGATCGGCCCATGGATCTGCTCGATACCCTCACCAGCAAGGGCCTGCGCGGCGAAGTCCCGACCCGCGAGGAGGCCCTGGCCGTCCTCTCCACCACCGACGACGAGCTGCTCGACGTGGTGGCCGCCGCCGGCAAGGTGCGCCGCCGCTGGTTCGGCCGCCGGGTCAAGCTCAACTACCTGGTGAACCTGAAGAGCGGGCTCTGCCCCGAGGACTGCTCCTACTGCTCCCAGCGGCTGGGGTCCAAGGCCGAGATCCTCAAGTACACCTGGCTCAAGCCGGAGCAGGCCGCCGACGCCGCCCGTGCCGGGGTGGCCGGCGGCGCCAAGCGGGTCTGCCTGGTCGCCAGCGGCCGCGGCCCGACGGACCGTGACATCGACCGGGTCACCGACACCATGGCCGCCATCAAGGACGCCGACCCCGAGGTCGAGATCTGCGTGTGCCTCGGCCTGCTCTCCGACAACCAGGCCGAGCGGCTCAAGGCGGCCGGCGCCGACGCCTACAACCACAACCTCAACACCTCCGAGGGCACCTACGGCGACATCGCCACCACCCACACCTACGCGGACCGGGTGGACACCGTGCAGAAGGCCCACGGCGCCGGGCTGTCCGCCTGCTCCGGCCTGATCGCCGGCATGGGCGAGAGCGACGAGGACCTGGTCGACGTGGTGTTCGCGCTGCGCGAGCTCGGCTCGGACTCCGTCCCGGTCAACTTCCTGATCCCCTTCGAGGGCACCCCGCTCGCCAAGGAGTGGAACCTCACCCCGCAGCGCTGCCTGCGCATCCTGGCGATGGTCCGCTTCGTCAACCCCGACACCGAGGTGCGGATCGCCGGCGGCCGCGAGGTGCACCTGCGCTCGATGCAGCCGCTCGGGCTGCACATCGCCAACTCGATCTTCCTCGGCGACTACCTCACCAGCGAGGGCCAGGCCGGTCAGGCCGACCTCGACATGATCAAGGACGCCGGCTTCGAGGTCGAGGGCGCCGGCGAGGCCACCCTGCCGCGCCACCGCGCGGACATCGCGTCGGCCGCGTCCGGCTCCTGCGGGACGGCGGCCTCGGCCTGCGGCAGCGGCGGCGGCTGCGGCCCGTGCGGCGGGCACTCCCACTCGGAGCCCGCGCCGGTCGAGCAGGGTGCGGACGACGAGCTGCGCAGCGACCTGGTCAAGGTCCGCCGCCGCGGCGCCGGCACCGAACTCGCCCCCAACGCCTGACCACCGGGGAGAACTCACCATGTCCCAGCTGTCCGCGGACACGCTGCTCGCCCTCGACCGGGCGCACGTCTGGCACCCGTACGGGCCGATGCCCGGCACCGTCACCCCGTACGTGGTCGAATCCGCCTCGGGCGTCAGACTCCGCCTCGCCGAGCCCGTCGCGGACGGGCGGCGCGAGCTGGTCGACGGGATGTCGTCCTGGTGGGCGGCCATCCACGGCTACCGGCACCCGGTGCTGGACGAGGCGGTGCGCGAGCAGCTGGGACGGATGAGCCACGTGATGTTCGGCGGGCTCACCCACGAGCCGGCCGTCCGGCTGGCCGCCCGGCTGGTGGAGATCACCCCGGAGCCGCTGCAGCACGTATTCCTCGCCGACTCCGGCTCGGTGGCGGTCGAGGTCGCCATGAAGATGTGCCTGCAGTACTGGCAGTCGACCGGGCGGCCGGAGAAGCGCCGGCTGCTCACCTGGCGCGGCGGCTACCACGGCGACACCTTCCACCCGATGTCGGTCTGCGACCCGGACGGCGGGATGCACCACCTGTGGGGCGGGGTGCTGCCCGGGCAGCTCTTCGCGCCCCAGCCGCCGACCGGCTTCGACGCCCCGCTCGACGCCGAATACGCCGCCCGTTTCGAGGAGTTGATGGAGCGTCACGCGGACGAGCTGGCGGCCGTCATCGTCGAACCGGTGGTCCAGGGCGCCGGCGGGATGCAGTTCCACTCCCCCGCCTACCTGCGGATGCTGCGCGAACTCTGCGACCGGTACGGGGTGTTGCTGGTCTTCGACGAGATCGCCACCGGCTTCGGCCGCAGCGGCGCACTGTTCGCCGCCGACCACGCGGGCCTCTCCCCCGACGTGATGTGCCTGGGCAAGGCCCTCACCGGCGGGTACCTGACCCTCGCCGCCGCGCTGTGCACCAGCGAGATCGCCGACGGGATCAGCCGGGGCGAGATGCCGGTCCTCGCCCACGGCCCGACCTTCATGGGCAACCCGCTGGCCTGCGCGGCCGCCAACGCCTCGCTGGACCTGCTGCTCGGGCAGGACTGGGCGGTGGAGGTCAAGCGCATCGAGACCGGGCTGGTCGAGGGGCTCACGGCTGCCCGGGACGTTCCGGGCGTGCGCGACGTACGGGTCCAAGGAGCCATCGGCGTCGTGCAGTTGGACCACCCGGTGGACGTCCCGGCGGCGACCGAGGCGGCGGCCCGCGAGGGCGTCTGGCTGCGGCCGTTCCGGGACCTCGTCTACACCATGCCCCCGTACGTCTCCCAGGACGAGGACATCGCGCGGATCACCGCCGCCGTGACCGCCGCGGCGGTGGCCGGATGAACGCGCGCATCCTGTTCGTGACGGGCACCAACACCGACGTCGGCAAGACCGTCGCCACGGCGGCCGTCGCCTCGGCGGCACTGCAGGCCGGGCGGAAGGTCGCCGTCCTCAAGCCCGGGCAGACCGGCGTCGGACCGGGCGAACCCGGCGACGCGGACGAAGTCGCGCGCCTGGCCGGTGAACTGACGATCCGTGAGCTCGTACGCTACCCGGAGCCGCTGGCACCCGACACCGCCGCCCGGCGGGCCGGGCTGCCGTACCTCGCCCCCGCCGAGGTGGCGACGGCGGTCGCCGAACTGGCCGCCACCCACGACCTGGTGCTGGTCGAGGGCGCGGGCGGCCTGCTGGTCCGCTACGACGACCAGGGCCGTACGCTGGCCGACCAGGCCCGGGCCGTCCTCGACGCCGGCCTCCCGGCCGAGGTACTGCTGATCGCCTCCGCCGGGCTCGGCACCCTCAACATCGTCGCGCTCACGGCGGAGGCCCTCACGGCCCGCGAACTCCCGCTGGCCGGCGTCCTGGTCGGCTCCTGGCCGAGCGCCCCCGGCCTCGCCGAACGCTGCAACCTCGCCGACCTGCCGCGCTCGGCCGGCGCCCCGCTGCTCGGCGCCCTGCCGGAACGAGCGGGCGCAGCCGACGACTTCGCGGCACTCGCGCTCTCGTCCCTGGCGCCTGAGCTGGGCGGCAACTGGGACGCGGAGCACTTCGCACACGTCCACCGGCCGGAACAGGGTCCGCTTCGCTCGAAGGTGTGAAGCCCGTCCCCGAACCGTGCGTCCGGGGGTACCGGCTCAATACCGTTCCAGCTGTCAACTACCCGGCCCTGAAGGACCCGGCTTGAGGTTAACCATGTGCCCGATGAGTCGCCCCACCGGTGGTCACCTCGTCCTGCGCGGCGTTCTACGCCGCGCTGGGGCGGTTGGCTGCGCCCCGCTGCCACGCATCAGCCGCGCGGTGGCGGATGTTGCGGGAGCCTCCCCCAGCCTTCGGCCGGGAGGTGCCCCCATCATCCGCGTGC